>NZ_JACARN010000075.1:0-32985 GCF_013386605.1 Pseudomonas sp. IPO3749
AGCTTTATCAACGCTTGCACGCTAGTCATGGCGTCAGGTGCTCAATGACCGACGGCTATGACTGCTACCAGAATGCTCTGGCGGAGAGGATAAACGGCATTTTGAAGACCGAGTTCCTGCTGTATCGCCCTAAAAATCTGGCGGACGCAGTGAAAATGGTGGATGAGTCGGTGCTGATCTACAACGGGGAACGGCCACACCTGTCCCTGAAATACAAAACGCCCGATGCGGTGCATCGGGCGTTTTGAGACTGAAACAGGTGTAAACCTATTTCAGGACTAGACATTGGATTTCTCTAGGCGCTGAACCCCGCGCCCTCCAGGTGATACACCTGCGGCTCCTGCGTAAAAAACGCCTCCAGCCCCAGCATGAACTCCCGATGATCCTCACTCGCTTCAAACCCCGGCGTGTGGTCCTCAAGCGATTCCCAGCGCACAATCAGATTGAATCGCTCAGGTGTTTCGATCCCTTGCGCGAGCATGTGGCCCAGGTAGCCTTTCGCACGGGCGAGCAGTGGCGTGACTTCGGTAAATGCGCGTCTGAACGCATCGATGTGCTCTTTTTGAACTGGGAGTACGGCGATCTCGTAGATCATGGCTTCGCTCCGGCAGTGGGCTCGACGGCGATTGCGATTTTGCCCTGTAGGCCGTTATTGGCACTTTCCAGCCGCGCATGGGCGAGTCCGATGTCGGCCAACGCATAGACGGCGCCGACATGGGGGCGCAGCTGACCCTGTGCGACCAAGGTACTCAACTCATCCAGCTTGCCGCGATTCTGCCGCGTGAACACAAAATGGTAACTCGCATTCTTGCCCCAGGCCTGAACCAGGTTCTGTGGCTGGGCGATGTCCACGATCGAGACCACGCGGCCCAGTTGTGCGAGTGCATCAGGGCTGCGGGCGAGTGTGTTGCCGCCGATAGTGTCGAACACCACATCGACGCCGCGTCCGTCCGTTTCCCGCAGGATGGCGTCGATGTAGTCCTCCTTCTCGTAGTCGATGATCACATCCGCGCCCATGCTCCGTGCGAATGCTGCGTTGGCTTCGCGTACGGTGGTGAACACCTTGGCACCGATGGCCTTTGCCAGTTGGATCGCGATATGGCCCACACCGCCAGCACCCCCGTGTATCAGGATACTTTCCCCCACCCGCAGTGCTGCGCGCACGGTCAGCGCTTCCCAGGCCGTCCCGCCGACCAGGCTCAGGCTGGCCGCTTCCAAGTGACTCAGGCTGGGCGGTTTTTTCCCGATAATGCTTTCGGCCGCCACGTGGTATTCGGCATAACTGCCAGGGCCGTCGAAGATCTGCGGGGTGTACCAGACTTCGTCGCCGGGTGCGAAGTGCTTCACGCCCGGCCCGATGGCCTCGACAACGCCGGAGACGTCGTGGCCGGTGATGGCGGGGAGGGGCACCCAGTCGGCATAGTCGCCACGCCGCACCTGATAATCCAGCGGGTTGATAGAAGTTGCATGGACCCGCACCAGTACCTGTCCTGCCTGCGGCACCGGGGTGGGCACTTCGCAGTGTTCGAACGAATCCGGGCCGCCAAATGAGTCAAGCATCATCGCTTTCATTGCATTACCTCGTTTCAGTATCGTGGGTTTCGGTAAAAAGGGATATCGGGAATTCTCGATATCATGGGATAAAAAATTACAGCTCCTTGCCGATGATTTCAGACAGGGCGCTGATGGTTGCTTCGTTACGCTTGTAGTAGGTCCACTGGCCGATGCGCCGCGTTTCGATCAAGCCCGCGCGGTGCAGCGTCGCCAGGTAATCCGACACGGTCGACTGCGACAGCCCGACGCCTTCCTGGATACTGCTGACGCAGACGCCCACGGTATGAACGTCCCCTTCATCCTGCGGGGGGAAGTTCTTTTCGGGATCCTTCAAACCTTTCAGGATTTCGAGTCGAGTTCGGTTTGAGAGCGCTTTGAATATTTCGAGTAGGTCCATGGTGTGAGGATATCGGGATTTACCGATATGTCAATCTGGAAATGTAGAAAGCCTGCAACGATGCAGGCCTCCAGGATTTCCCTGATTCCTTCAGTTTGTACATCCGCTCCCCATCACCAGATAGCTCGCAATATGCCGTACACCCTGCGAGTCGTCGTAGACCCACTCCACGGGAACCACACCGCAGACCTGACTGGTGTCGGTGACGCTGATGGTTTTGGCCACATCCAGCGGTACGCCGGTCTGGGCGCTTTCGATGGCAGGTGCGGCGAAGGCGTTGTTGAATACAAAAGCAAGGGAAAGCGCGGCTAACATTTTCATGATGAGACTCCAGGATTCAAAGGGAATGTTCTTGCAGTAAGCGCCGAGCGGAATCGGCCATGATGGGCAGGGCGCCGGCGAGCATCAGCACATCCTTGAGCACCAGCCGGCCGCCGCCTGAGAGGTAAGGGAACCCGTGCTGGGCATCGCCCGCCGCACTCACCCACGCTTCAGGGGTGGTGATCAGAAAACTCAAGGTCACCAGTGGCGTGGCAAAGGCGAGGGCGCCGCCGAGCAGGCCGGTCTTGCGCGAGAGTGGGTTGGAGAGCACCAGCAGGCCGATCAGGATTTCCACCGTGCCCAGCCCGTAAGAGAAGGCGTAAGTGTGGTTGGCCGTTTGCCAGGCACGTTTGTCCTGGTCCAGTTCACCTTCGTGAGTCAGGTGTGTCTTATAGTCCTGCGGCTGCTGGTAGAAGAACGACAGGAATGGGCTGTTGGCGACAAAAGGAGTAATGCTGTCGGCTTCGTAGGGGGCGAACTTCAGCGCACCGATCCACAGGAAGACGATGCCAATCGCCAGGCGCATCAGGTGGGTGCCGAGGGTGTCGAGCTTGCCGACCGCACGCAGGCCGGCGTTGAATGAATGCAACATGAGGACTTCTCCAGTCATTCCACGGTGTGTGAGAACGTGGGAGAAGTGTGCGGTTTTGCCGGGGGGAGCCTTGTTGCGTAAGGCTCAGGTTTTTGTCTGATCGTCTCAAAGATGGGGGCGTATCAAATGTCGGGCGCTCCTGCGCGCCAACCTTCCAGCGTCCTCCACAACTTCCTCATCGTCGGGTTCTGGTTTTCAATCGCGCAATACGAGCGAATCTCCAGCCGCGTACTCCATTCCTCTCCCCCGGCACGCACCAGCAGCCCGCGTTCCAACTCATCCACCACCGCGCTTTGCGGCAACCACGCCACGCCATAGCCCTCGATGGCCATGCGCATCAGCAGCATCGCCATGTCAGCTTCATAGCAGCGTTCCAGCAGCGCGGGAGCAGGGCCATTCTTGATCACGATTTCCGCCACGCGGCCCAGGAATGTCGTGGCGGTGTAGGCCAAATGCGGGACGGGTTTGCCTGTGTTGCCCGGCAGTCGATACAGCGGTCGGCCACGCTTGTCCGGGGCGCACAAGGGGATGAACGCATCGTGCCCCAAGGCCAGGCTGCCAAAGCGTTCCGCGTCCAGCAGGATCGGCGCCAGCGGGTGGTGGTAGACGATCATCAGGTCGCAGCTGCCTTCTTCGAGCGCAATCACCGCATCATGAATATTCGCCGCCACCACCCGTGCATTGAACTGCTCAGTGTGTCGTTGGAATTGCGCCAGCCACTTGGGCAGGAACGTCATCGACAGGCTGTGGCCGGCGGTCACCTGGATCGAGCGCCCCGGCATGCGTTCCACTTCGCGCAGGCTGGCGCGCAGGCGCATCAGGCCGGCGAGGGCGTCGCGGCTTTCGCTGCAGAAGGCGACGCCCGCAGCGGTAAGTTGCACCGGATAGGTGCCACGGTCGACCAGTTCGACACCCACCCATTCTTCCAGTGAGCGAATACGCCGCGACAAGGCCGATTGCGTCACGCAGCGCACTTCGGCGGCGCGGGAAAAGTTCTTCCACTCGGCAATGGCCAAGAGGTCGTCCAACCATTTGATCTGCATGCCGGCTCTCTAGGCGATGAGCCTTGAGTGTATGTCGCAGCGCCCAGGCGGGGCTGGGCTTTTTACAAACTATTCCAAAAGCGCATGGGGTTAGCCGGATTACTCATCATGGTGGTCGGGGGCTGTCCCTAGAATCCTCGGCATACAACAAAAGCCATCCGAGGGCCGCACCTGTGAACAAGAACAAACTCCCCCGTCGCATTGCAGTCGGCATCGCCCTGGGCGTGCTGGTGGGATGGGCATGTCACCACTATGCCGGCAGTGAGCAGGCCGCCAAGGAATTGGCCGGGTACTTTTCGATGGTGACCGACATCTTTTTGCGCATGATCAAGATGATCATTGCGCCGCTGGTGTTCGCCACCCTGGTGGGCGGCATCGCTAGCATGGGCAGTTCGCGTTCGGTGGGGCGAATCGGGATGCGCGCGATGCTGTGGTTTGTCACGGCGTCGCTGGTCTCGCTGATGCTCGGCATGGCGCTGGTCAACCTGTTCCAGCCAGGTGCCGGGTTGAACATGCAGGTGGTGCAACACGCGACGGCGGCGGTGCCGGTCAACACTGGCGACTTCAGCCTCAAGACCTTTATCAGTCACGTGTTCCCGCGCAGCATTGCCGAGGCTATGGCCAACAACGAGATCCTGCAGATCGTGGTGTTTTCGCTGTTCTTCGGCTTCGCGCTGGCGGGCGTCAAGCGTGCCGGTTACACGCGCATCACCGACACCGTCGACGAACTGGCCAAGGTGATGTTCAAGATCACCGATTACGTCATGGCCTTCGCGCCAATCGGTGTGTTTGCCGCCATTGCCTCGGCAATCACCACCAACGGCCTGGGCCTGCTGGCGGATTACGCCAAGCTCATCGCCGAGTTTTATCTGGGGATTGTGTTGCTCTGGGTGTTGCTGTTCGCCGCTGGCTACCTGTTTCTTGGGCGTTCGGTTTTCACCCTTGGCAAGCTGATCCGCGAGCCGATCCTGCTGGCATTCTCCACGGCCAGCAGCGAGTCGGCCTACCCGAAAACCATGGAGGCCCTGGAGAAATTCGGCGCGCCCAAGCGCGTCTCCAGTTTCGTGTTGCCGCTGGGCTACTCCTTCAACCTTGACGGCTCAATGATGTACCAGGCGTTCGCGATCATGTTTATCGCCCAGGCCTATAACATCGACCTGAGTTTCACCCAGCAACTGCTGATTCTCCTGACGCTGATGATCACCAGCAAAGGCATGGCCGGTGTGGCGCGGGCCTCGGTGGTGGTGGTAGCGGCGACCTTGCCGATGTTCAACCTGCCCGAGGCCGGGTTGCTGTTGATCATCGGTATCGACCAGTTCCTCGACATGGCGCGCACCGCCACCAACGTGGTGGGCAACAGCATCGCCACGGCAGTGATGGCGAAATCCGAGACAGAGGAAGAACCTGCCGAGCTGCCGCAAAGGGTGCGCACATGACCACCACTTCCCGATTGGGCATCGTCGGCGGGCTCGGCTCGCTGGCGGGCGGCGATCTGTTCTACAAACTGGTCAAATCCAGGGCCGTGCTGGAGGACCAGGGCCGCTACCACTTCCTGTTCGAGCAGCACCCCTTCAAGGATGTGCTGTTGCCCCTGGACCGCCACGCGAGCATGACCGCGCGCAAGTTCTATGTGTTCCAGGTGTGCAAAACCTTTGAAGACAGCGGCGTGGATGCGGTACTGCTGCCGTGTTTCGCCAGCCAGACCTTTCGTGAGGAAATCCAGCAAGAACTCGGCATTCCCGTGCTGGACATGATGCAGGCACTTGTCCGGCACATCCTGAGCAGTGTCGCACCGGGCACCACCCTGGGCGTGATTGCATCGGACTTCGTGCGCCACGCTGGTTTGTTCGAACAGCACCTCGGCCAGCACTTCAACCTGGTGTATCCGGAGGACCACGCCCAGGTCGCGTTGATGGAGGCTATGTATGGCGTCAACGGCATCAAGGACGGCCACCTCGACGGCGTGCCGCTGGAGTCGGTGTACCAGGCGTGCCTGTCATTGCAAGGGCAGGGCGCCACGGTGATCGTGCCGGGCATGACCGAGCTGTCGCTGGTGTGCGGCGACCTGCAACGGCGCGGCATCGGTGTGCTCGATATCAACCAGATCTACGCCGAGTTCGCCACCCAGGCCGACGGGCCGAGGCGCCAGCCGCCGTTCAAACTGGGCATCGTCGGTGGCGTCGGCCCTGCGGCCACCGTGGACTTCATGGGCAAGGTGGTCGCCCACACACCGGCTGGCAAGGACCAGGACCATATCAAGATGGTGGTGGAACAGAACCCACAGATCCCTGATCGCACCGCCAACCTGTTGCGTGACGAAACCGACCCCACCCTGGCGCTGTACGCCACCTGCAAACGCCTGGAAAGTGCTGGTGCCCAAGCCATCGCGATCCCGTGCAACACCGCCCATGCGTTTGTCGAACGCATCCAGGCGCACTTGCACGTGCCCATCGTCAACATGCTCAGCGAAACAGTGGAGTGGATCGTGAGCACCTACGGCAGTGGCCAGGCGGTTGGCCTGCTGGCGACCTCCGGCACCCTGCAAAGCCAGGTCTACCACCAGGCGGCGCGGCGTTCTGGGTTGCAACTCATCACACCCGGTTTCGATTACCAGGCGCTGGTGATGGAAGCGATTTATGGCGAGCGGGGTATCAAGGCCGGATTCACCGAGGGCGTCTGCCGCGAGCAATTGCTGCTGGCGGCAGAGCATTTGTGTGAGCAGGGGGCGAGGGTGTTGATTTTGGGGTGTACGGAGTTGCCGTTGGTGTTGGCGCACAGTGAGTCGTTCCGGGTCGGCAACTATCGCGTTGCCTTGGTGGACCCCACCACAATCCTTGCGCGACGTTGCATTGGTCTGTCTTCAGATGGTCGCAACACTGTGTGAAACCTGTGGTAGGCGCCATTTGGGTGCCTTTTGTTCCAGACCGCTGCCGGGCAGGGCTACGTCTGCGATGCGTTCGGCGAAATACATGTCGAAGAGCTGCCAGTCTTCGAACTCGTCAGGCGCGACGGTAAAAGTCGTCAGTCGGCCAATCAATCCACACAACCAGTCAGCGCATTGCAAGGTTTGAAATAGATAGCTCTCACCTTGAAGTGGCGGCTCTATGAGTGTTCGGCATTTTTCCGACGGGTCTTCAAACATCGCCAAGGTACAAGCTTCAACGTTTCGTTCGCGCCATTCATTTCCGGCTTTCTGCTCATCCAGCAGGACGATGAACGAGGCATTGTTTAACGTGCAAAAGCGATCGATTTTTCGGATGGACTGGAGCAGCGCTCGCTTGAATGTCTCGGTCGAGTTGTGTTCGCTGGGTTCGGTAGGCTTGTGCTCACCGGTGTAAAAAATGTGTCCGCCAATTTTGCGGATATGACTCAGGAGGCGAAATGAAGACCTTCTCAGCTCTCTATATTTGCTTACATTGTCCACAGTAAACAGCGCAGAGCCCTTCTTTTCCCAATGGTAGGCCGGTAAATGTTGTGGGTTTTTGTGTTTGAGATCCCAGGCGAGCAACTGGCACTTGAGCTTGTAGAAGTAGATCGCGAATTCGCGAACCTCTTGGGCGGGAATCAGCATGCCGCCCAGACCGAATACAGGGCTGGTTTTGTACATCGGATGTTTTCGAGAAACATATTGGCCCACGTGGCCAAACTCATCCAGATAAGCAATGTATTGAGTCAAATTCGATTTCCCCATCCATGAGAAACACGAAAGCCCGTGCGATTTCTCGCAACGGGCCTCGGAAGGTGGGCACATGGTTACCCATATGCGTTGAGAAGGAATCTAGCGAAAAAGTGGCGCGGGCTCCAGTCGGTTGATGAGAATCAGGCAGATCCTACGCGTCATCAGGAAATTGCCTCGCTTGCATCAGCGCATCCCAAATTTCTCCAGCGTCGGCGCCAACCCCAGCAGGTCAACCGTACTTTTCCCTGCCTCCAGCCCCGCCCGAATCCCATCCTCCTTATCTTCCCGACTACGGCTCAATCGGATCACTTCTTCAACGCGATCCTGTTCCACCACCACCAGCCCATCGCGGTCGCCGATGATGATGTCGCCGGGGTTGATGTTCACGCCGCCTATCACAATGGGCACGTTGACCTTTCCCGGCTGGCATTTGTTGGTGCCCTTGATGCTCAGGCCGCGGGAAAAGGTCGGGAAGCCCATTTCGATGATGGCATTGGCGTCGCGCACGGCGCCGTTCATCACCAGGCCGACAATCCCGAGTTTCTGCGAGGCCAGGGTCAGCAGGTCGCCCCAGGGGCCGGCTTCCATGAAGCCCTTGGCGTCCACCACCAGCACATCGCCGGGTTTGGCTTTGGTCAGGGCATAGTGGATGGCCAGGTTGTCGTCGGGGCGGCAGTCTACGGTCAAGGCCGGGCCAGCCAGGCGCAGGCTCGGGTCGACCGGGCGCAGGCCGCTGTCCAGAGCGCCTTTCTGGCCCTGGGCTTCGTGGATGGTGGCGGTGCCCAGTTGTTTGAGGGTGTCGAGTTGGTCTTGGGTAACAGGCATGGTGGCGTTCCGTTTTTATAAGGGCTGTTCAAGCGGCTGGGGTGTGACGGCCGAGCCAGTCCAATGCTTGGGCAAGGCTCGGTTGTTCTTCGGTGATCGGTTCCTGCTCCAGGCCTTCGCTGCTGTGGCTGAAGCGCTGGCGCACGCCGCCGAGTACGCTGCTGGCAATGCCGAGCGAGGCCAGTTGGCGCTCGGCTTCTTCGACTTCATGCAAGCGCCGCGTGGCGTGCACCACGTGGGTGGACACAAGCATTTCCAGGAAGGCGGGCAGAGGTGCCTGGTCGATATCCTTGAGCACTTCATAGAGGGCAGGGCGCAGTTGTTGGCGTTCGGCCGCCAGCAATACGTCTACCGCGAGTGCTTCCATGCCTTTGGTGAAGACGCTGCGCAGGATTTTCAGCGTGATTGCATCGCCGGCTTGGCTGGCGGGCAGGGCGCGCGCGGTGGCCCCAGCGCTGAGTAACAGTTCGACAAAGGCATCCGCCTTGGCGCCGGAACACAGCAGCGGGGTCTTTTCGCGCAGGTAGGCAATAGCACCCATGATCGCCACATCTACGTAGTCGACCCGTTGCTGTGCGGCCTCTGCACCAGCCAGGCGCTTGCGCTCGGGGGCAGCGGTGGTGAGGTCGGCAAACAGCGTGCCGGGCTTGAGGTGCGCCAGGCATTCGCGGGTCACTTCCAGGGACTGGGTGCCCACCACGCAGGACAGCACGCAGTCCGATTCGACCAGCCAGTCGCCGATGCCAGGGTGGATCTGCACACCCAATTCGTCCGCCAACCGTTGTGCAGCGGGTGCAATGCGTTGCTCACAGAACAGCAACTCCACGGTGGTACGGGACGCCAAGGCCTGGGCATAGCAACGGCCGACTTCGCCGAGACCTACGATTGTTATTTTCATGTCGCCTCCGGATTCAGGTGGCAATACAATTAAAATACAATTTAGGCGATTGCAAACGATTTTTGTACAAAGTGCGCGGACGGTACACTGTCATTGGTGTGCGACAAGCCTCAGAATCCGCTGCTGGCACTCCGGGGCAGAGCCCTGACCCACCTCGACACAGAAGGCAAACATGGCCAACGATCTCATCTACGAGACCTTGAGAAACCGCATCATCGCCGGCCAATACGAGCCTGGTACGCAGCTCAAGGAAGAACCGCTGGGCAAGGAGTTCGGCCTGAGCCGCACGCCGGTGCGCGCGTCGCTGAAGAAGCTGGTGGACGACGGCCTGGCGGTGATCGAGGCCAACCGTGGGGTGTTTGTCGCGGGCTGGACCCAGTGGGACCTGGAAGAAATGTTCAGCTTGCGCGAGCTGCTCGAACCCCACGCAGCCTTGCTCGCCGCCCAGCGCGCAACCCCGCAGGACGTGGCTGAACTGCACCGTATCAACGCGCTGATGGCGGACGCCATCGCCAGCAAAGGGCCGGACGTGACCCTGCGCGTGCAGGAGGCCAACCGTGCGTTTCATGCCCAGGTGCTGGAGATCGCCCGCTCGCAGCGGCTCAAGTCGATGCTCGCCACCCTGATCGACATGCCGGTGATCACCCGTTCGTTTTTCCTTTACCGCCCGGCAGACCTGGAGCGCAGCCTGCAGCAGCACCTGGACATCACCTATGCCATCGAGCAGAACGATGGCGAGTTGGCCCAGCGCGCCATGCAAACCCATATCCGCATGGCCTACCTGCGCTTCATGGCGCGGCGCAGTGAGTCGCCCGTTCGTCGATAAAAAAATACAAAACTAAAACAATATGCGTTAGGGTCGGCGCCACGAGACCGGGCAATGACTCCTGCCTGACATTCACAAGGACCCGCAGAAAAACCAGACCTGAGGCGGCTGAAAAGGCCTCAGCGGGAGCCTGCACCCCGGATTCGACACACACGGCACATTCCAATAATAAAACCAGGTATCCCGTATGAGTATTCAGGTCCCCACCGCTGAAAAACCGTCGCGTTTCCGCTGGATCGTCGCAGGGCTGTTTTTTCTCGTGTACACCGTGGCCTCGGCTGACCGCGCCAACCTGGGCGTGGCCTTGCCGTTTATCCGCGAGGAATACCCGATGACCAACGCCGAAGCCGGCGCGTTGCTCAGTGTGTTCCTGCTGGCCTATGCCCTGGCGCAGATTCCCTCGGGTTTTGCCTCCAGCCGTTTCGGGGTGCGCAAGATCTTCTCGTTTTCGATGATTGCCACCTCGGTGTTCACCGCCTTGATGGGCACGGTCAATTCGGTGCTGGCCTTGAAGATCTACCGTTTTGCCCTGGGGATTGCCGAAGGCCCGCTGCCGATTGGTATCGCGTCGACCATCAACCAATGGTTTCCGGCCAAAGAGAAGGGCACCGCCACCGGTATCTTCCTGGCCGCGGTGAAGTTTGGCCCGGTGATCGTGCCACCGTTGTGTGTGGCGATCGTGGCGATGTGGGGCTGGCGCGAGATCTTCTATATCTTCGCCGTGCCGGGCATTGTGCTATCCATCGCCTGGTACTTCCTGGTGGCCAACCAGCCGGCGCAAAGCCGCTTTGTGAATGCCGGCGAACTGGCGCATATCACTGATGAAACCAACAACGTCATCACCCAGAAAACCGAAGGCGCGCAACGGCACTTCAAGCGCCTGGACGCCTTTATCCGCGTCAAGCCGGTGGAACCTATCGCCACCAGCCGCGGGCTGTTTCGGTCCTGGAATGTGGTCGGTTGCGCCCTGAGCTACAGCTTTCAGGTGGGCATCACCATGGTGCTGTTGTCGTGGATCCCCACCTACCTGATGACGGTCAAGCAGTTCTCGATCATGAACATGGGCTTTGTCTCGGCGGCGCCGTGGGTGGGGGCGATCTGCGGCAACCTGCTCGGTGGCATCCTGTCCGACCGCGTGCTGGGGAAGCGGCGCAAGCCCGGCATGATGCTCTCGGCGTTGGCTACGGTCGGCACCATGTACGCGCTGATCAACTCACCGAATGACCCGACGTTGTACGCTGCGCTGCTGTTCCTCACCGGCACCTTGATCAGTATCGGTTATTCGTCCTACATGGTTTACCCGATGGGCCTGGCCACCAAGAAGACCTTTCCGATTGCCAGTTCCATCGTCAACATGGGCGGGCAATTAGGCGGTGCGGCGGCGCCGTTTCTGGTGGGGCTGCTGCTCGACAGTTATGGCTGGTCCCAGGTGTTCCTGTTTATGGCGATCGGCTCCTTTGCCAGTTTCCTGGTGCTGTTGACCATTGCCGAGCCGGTGCCGGTGAGCCAATGATGGTCATATTTTTAAAGTATCCAAACCCCGTTATTTAGATATTTTTCATAGGTGGACAGCACTGGTAGGCTCGTAAAAAAACAAGAGAAGCGCCCGGCCATGTCGATAAGCCTGTCCACCAAACCCTTCACCACATTGCTGGCTACCTTGGCCTTGATGGGCACGCTGACCAGTTGCGCCAAGGTCGACGTGCATAGCGAAAGCGCCGACAAACCCGAGGCCGATGCCCGTCAGGTCCTGCGCCTGGGCCACGATGGCAGTGCCTACCCGTTCCTGGTGTACGCCAACGCTGATCTCTACAACCCGCCCAGCACCATTGAGCGCGCGGTGGTGATCGTGCATGGCGTGCAACGTGACGGTGACCAGTACTTCAAGACCGGCCGCAAATTGCTCGGCAACGCCCACCTGAAAAACACCCTGTTGCTGGCGCCGAATTTCCTCACCCCCACCGACGCCGGCGTCAGCGACGACATGCCGCTGTGGCCCCGTGACAAATGGATGCACGGCATCGAGTCCCAATTCGGTCACAAAGGCATCCCGGCCTTCCAGGTACTGGACGATGTGGTCGCCTACCTGTCTGACCGCCAGCGTTACCCGGCGCTGAAGGAAATCGTGATGGTCAGCCACTCGGCGGGCGCGCAATTGATGCAGCGCTACGCGGTGGTGAATGACCTGGATGGCGGCCTCAAGGCCCACGGCTTGAGCATCCGCTACGTCGTTGCGAGCCCGTCGAGCTACGTGTATTTCGAAGAAAGCCGCCTGCAGGACGGCGTGTTCAAGCCCGTCGTGACCGTGATGTGCCCCAGCTACAGCCGCTATCGCTACGGTATCGACGGCGCCCCCGCGTACCTGCTCAACCAGCACCTCAGCAGCCGCCAGTTGTTTGCCCGCTATGCCGCGCGCGACATCACCTACCTGGTCGGCGCCCAGGACAACAACCCCACCAGCCGCGTACTCGACAGTTCCTGCGGTGCCAATTACCAAGGCGCAACGCGGTTGGATCGCCAGCTCAACTACGTGAGCTACGAGCAGTTCCTGTCCCGCCAGTGGCAGATTCCATTGCGCCATCCACAGCACACTCTCCCCGGGATCGGCCATAACGCGGCGCGATTGCTCGGCGATAAAGCCGTTGCACGGATGCTGTTTCCCTAAGCCTAGCCCTACGCTGCGTCTCGATAAAAACAATAAGAGAACTGTATGAGCCCACACTTCCCCTCCACCCGGGCGCCCCGCGCCTGGGGGCCTGGCGCGTTGTCGCTGCTGGCCGCTGCCCTGATCGCCGCCCAGGCCCAGGCCGATACGCTGCCTTCGTCCGGCACCTTGTTCGATAACAGCCGCTCGGTACTGCGCCCCACGGACAACGTGCAACCGGCGCCCCCCGGCAGCGTACGCATCGAAAGCCAGGGGGATGAGCCCGCACCCACAGCCAGCACCTCGACCCTGCAACTGCAGGTCAAGCGCTTCGTGGTGAAGGGCAATCGCGAACTCAACGACGGGCAAGTGCAGGCCGCGTTGCAACCCTATGTGGGCAAGACGCTGGGTCTGGAAGGACTGCGCGAGGCCGCGGCGCAGGTCACCGCGCTTTACCGGGCGCGGGGCTACCTGGTGGCGCGCGCCTATCTGCCAGCCCAGGACATTCAAGACGGCCAGGTCGTCGTGGCGGTTTCCGAAGGGGTGATCGGCCAGGTCAGCACCTTGCCGGATTCCAATGTGCGCCTGCGTCCCGGCGTGCAGCAGCAGTTCGTCAATGCCTTGCCGGCGGGCACCATCATTCGCGAGCAGGACCTGGAGCGCGTGCTGCTGCGCCTGTCGGACATCACCGGGGTTTCGGTACACGCCATCCTGCGTCCGTCACAGCAACCGGGCGCCGCCGACATCGTGCTCAAGCTCAGCGAAATGACCGCCTGGACCGCCCGCGCCGCCATCGACAACTACGGCAACTACTACACCGGCGCCAACCGCCTGACCTCCAGCGTCAGCCTTAATGACGCGCTGGGGATTGGCGACAGTTTCACCGTCACCTCACAGAACTCTTTCGAAGGCCTGGACATCAAGGGCGTCGGCTACCAACAGCCGCTGGGCGCCACCGGCATCTCGGTGGGCGCCAACTATGCCGAGCTGGAATACAACATCGGCAAGAACCTCAAGGGCCTGGATGCGGACGGCACGGCCGAAGTGTCTTCGGTGTTTATCAACAGCGCCTTGCTGCGCTCGCGGGACAGCAACATCAGCCTCAACCTGGCCGAAGACCATCGGCGCTTCGAGGACTCGGCGGGCGGTTTCACGGTGAACAAGTCTGCGGTGTTTCGCAGTGCCACGCTGTATGGCAACTGGCGTGATGCCTGGCAGGGCAACAACAGCTGGAGCCTGGCCTACGGCATCGGCGACCTGGATAAAAACACCGCCGCCGACGCCGCGCTGGATGCGCTCACCGCCAATGCAGCCGGACGCTACAAGAAAGCCAATGCCAATTTCAGTCGCCTGCAATACCTGGGCAACGGCTATTCATTGTTGGGTTCGTTGACCGGTCAGTGGGCCGACAAGAACCTTGATTCGTCGGAAAAACTCAGTCTCGGCGGCCCTAATGGCGTGCGCGCCTATCCCGTGGGTGAAGTGGCCGGTGACGAAGGCATCCTCGGCCGCCTGGAGCTGCGCAAATACCTCGGGCGCTTCAAAGGCGCGATAGCCGAGGGCACCTTGTTTGCGGATGCAGGCAAGGTCACGGTCAACAAGAACCCCTGGGACAACAGCGAAAACACCCTGACGCGCTACGGCTATGGCGTGGGCCTGAACCTCTACCACCGCGACCTGGTGATGAACGCCAGCCTGGCCTTCTCGCCCGGCGAAGACCCCACCAGCGACGACCGCGCCGCCAAGCGCCTGTGGTTCTCCATTTCCGGCTCGCCCCAAGCGTTTGCCGGGTTGGCCAGTGACATCGGTTCCAAGGGCGAAGACTTCGAAGTGGCCGAGACCGATACCGTGATCTACGGCAATATCGGCATTATCCCGGAGTACGTCGACCGCCATGGCTCAACCCCGGCCGCGCCCGCCGACCAGAGCCGTCTCGCCACCCCCAACGGGCGCAACATGGCCAGTTTCTGGCGGGCGCGCGACAACGTCTCGGCCATCGGCGTGCACGGCGGCTATGGCTTGACCGACGATTGGAAACTGCTGTGGCAGCTCGAATACGGGATCTCGATGAACTACATCGAGAGCAACGACAAAACACTGAACACCTCGGCGTCGCCCAGCACCAAGTTGCGCAACACCGGTGCGGCGTTCAACAACACCGACTACGGCACGCTGCTGTATGGGGTGTGGGACATGCCGATGAAAGAGTCCACCACCAGCCTTGACCCGTTCAACGGCAAGACCAGCGCGGCGTACTTCAACATCATCGGTTCGCCGGGGTTCAGTGCCGGGTTGTCGACCAACGTCAACGGCCCGCAAAGCTACAACGACACGGCCGTCAATGGCGATGCGGCGTTCAACCGGCGCCAGGCCGGCGTGGTGGAATACTGGACGCCGGTGTGGAACGGCCTGCAACTCAAACTGGCGTATTCGAACAACGGTATGCGCGCCGCCAGCGATGTGGACAAGGGCTATATCTACGGCAGCAGCCTGACCTACAACAACGGCGGCTTCACGGCGGTGGTCGCGGCCGAGCGGCACATCAATTACTTCGGCATTGCCGACCTGGGGCGCAACGCCCGTGGCCTGGGCAGCACCACCCATGTCACCGACGGTACTTCTTCGGATGACTTCAGCTTCCGCTACGGCCTGGCCTATGACTTTGGCGCGACCAAGCTCTCGGTGATCGCCGATGACCTGTCGTACTCCGAGGATGGCGTGATCAACAACAGCACGGCCACCAGCGACCTGTCCCACTACCGTCGCCGCGCCTACCTGCTGGGCGCGACCCACAAGATCGGCGCCTGGACCTTGAAAGCCAGCTATGGCAAGGCCCTGGCGGGCAAGTGCGAGATGATCCGCGCCACCCCCGTGGAGTGCGACACCCATGGCATGGGCGCCACCCAGTACGCGATGGGCTTCAATTACAAGCTGACCAAGAACATCGACCTGTTCTCCCAGTACGTGTTGCTGAAGAACCAGTCCCTGGCCAACTACAACTTCGCCTTGACCGGCGTGACCGCCGCCACCGGCTATTCGCCCGGCGTGGGCACCACCATCAGTGCCGTTGGCACTGGCATCAACTATTCGTTCTGAGGAGCCGGTCATGCGCCAACCCCATGTTCTCAAACCCCTGACGTTTGCCGTGCTCTGCGCCCTCTACGGCCTGGTGCCGATGCCCGCGCTGGCGCTGGACAACAACGCGTTGCCCACCAACGGCCAAGTGGTTGCCGGCAGTGGCGTCATCAGCAGCAACGGCAATGTACTCACGGTGAACCAGGGCAGCGACCGCCTGATCGCCACCTGGGACACCTTCAATATCGGCAAGAACGCCCAGGTGAATTTCCTGCAACCGGGCGCGTCGTCGGTGGCGCTCAACCGCGTGACCGGCAGCGACGGTTCGCAGATCCTTGGGCACCTGAATGCCAATGGCCAGGTATTCCTGATCAACCCCCAAGGCGTGTTGTTTGGCGCAGGGTCGATGGTGGACGTGGGCGGGCTGGTGGCCAGTTCGCTGAACATTTCCAACAGCGATTTCATGGCCGGCAAAAACGTGTTCGCCGGCCAGGGCGGCGGTGCGGTGGTCAACCAAGGCACGATCAGTGCGCGGGACGGCGGCAGCGTGGCGTTGCTCGGCGCCCAGGTGCGCAACGAAGGCACGGTGGTCGCGCGGCTGGGCTCGGTGGTGCTGGGCGGTGGGGAAAAGATCACCCTGGATTTCACCGGGGACGGCCTGATCAATGTCGAGGTCAACGACCCGGCCATCGGCGCCAGCGTGGTCAATCGTGGCCTGCTCAGCGCCAACGGCGGCGCGGTGACCCTGACCGCCCGCGACTCCCAGGCCATGCTCAGCAACGTGGTGAACAACGAAGGTGTGATCGAGGCACGCAGCCTGCAACAGCGCAACGGCCGCATCATCCTCGATGGCGGCGACAGTGGCGTGGTGGTCAACAGCGGCGTGTTGGATGTCTCGGGTAAACAGAGCGGTGAGCGCGGCGGCAACGTGACGATGACTGGGCAATACGTCGGCCTGTTCGACAGCGGCCGTATCGATGCCGATGGCGACATCGGCGGCGGCACCGTGTTGATGGGCGGCGACTACCAGGGCAGTGGCAACCTGCATCAGGCCGACAGCACCTTCCTGGGCAGCGATGCGCGCATCAGCGCGAATGCCCTGAGCCGCGGTGATGGCGGCAAGGTCATCCTGTGGTCCAAGGACAGCACCCGGTTCTACGGCGACATCAGCGTGCGCGGCGCCGGCAGCCAGGGGCGTGGCGGGTTGGTGGAAACCTCCGGGCATGCGCTGGATGTGTCCGGTATTGTCGACCTGAGTGCGGTGTCGGGGCAGGGCGGCAGCTGGTTGATCGACCCGTTCAACATCAATATCACCAACGGCGCCAGCACCGGCACCTCCACCAGTTCGCCGTTCACGCCGAATGCCGGGGCCAGTTCCAACCTGAGTTCGGCGACCCTTAATGCATCGTTGTCCGAAGGCGCAAATATCCTCGTGACTACGTCGTCGGGCGCTGGCACTTCGGGGGATATCAACGTGCTGTCCAACGTCAAGGGCGTCGGCAACGCCACCCTGACGTTGCAGGCCCACCGCAATATCGTGATGACCAACACCAGCATCAGCAATGGCACCGGCAAGACGCTGAACGTGTCGCTGGTGTCCAACTTCAACAACAGCGGCAACGGCTCGGTGGCGTTGAGTAACGCGAGCATCAGCACCAACGGCGGTAACCTGACCATCAGCGGCGCGGTGGATCCGGCGACGTCCTGGGCGAGCACCAACGTCAGCAATGGCGTGGGCATTTCGATGACCAACGGCACGCGCATCAGTACCAGCGGCGGCGACATCACTTTGCGTGGCGCCACCTCGTCGAGCCTGGCCGCAGGCTCCACGGCCACCGCGATCAACATCAGCCGCAGCACCCTGGATGCGGGCGGCGGTAACATCAGCATCACCGCCGTGCAGGCCAGCAGCACCGGCAGCGGCGATGCGTTCGTGCTGACCGGCGGCAGCAATATTCTCACCTCGGGTACCGGTTCCATCAGCGTCGACAGTACCAACCTGGGCAGCGGCAACGGCACGCGGATCTTCAGCACCAGCAACACCATCGCCGCCACCGGCAGCGGCAACCTCACCCTGCGCGGCAGTGCGGTGTCGGGCAGCGGCGTGCTGGTGTGTTCGACGGCAACGAGTTCGACGCAAACCTTGAGCGTAGGCAGCGGCACCTTGACGGTACAAGGCACCGCCGATTCCGGGAAGGGCGTGTTCCTGGCGGCTTCCACCACGGGCGTGGTGACCCTGAGCGCAGGGGCGGGTGGCACTCTCGCTATCGACGGTTTCAGCGCAGGCGACTCCGGCACGGTGGTGAATTCCACGGGCACCGGCTCGGTGATCAACCTGACAACGCAGGATGGCAGCCTGTCCCTGAGCGGCACGGCCGGCGCGGCGTCAAGTGCGCCAGGCCTGAGCATCCGCAGCGGCGCCTCCGGGGCGGGCAATGGGGTGAATATCCTGTCCGGCAGCGGTGATATCCGCCTGCAAGGCACCGCGCTGGGAGTGGGGCCGGGGGTGTCGTTCAACGCCACCAATGCGCGGGGCTTCAACAACGTGATGACCGGCGGCAGCGGCAACCTTACCGTCACCGCGCGCAGTGCCGGGGGCGCGGCATTGAGCTTCGACAACGGCACCAACACCCTGCAAGTGGTGGACGGTACCCTGCGCCTGGACCTGGAGGCGCCAGCGGGCAATTACATCAGCCAGAGCAACGGCACCTCGTCGATTACCGCCACCGGTAATGGCGCGGTGTTGATCAATCGGGGCGGATTGATCCACAACGGCTTGCTGGAGGCGACCAGCGAACCGACCCGCCAGTATCATCAGGGCCAGATGGTCGGCGGAACCTGGAGCCAGGTGCTCAAGCCCACGGCCACCGACGAGGTGAGCATCGACGTGGTGCAACCGCTATGACCGACCAACCCTTTTCCCTGGAAGCCTTCGAATACCTTTGCTACAGCCGCGACCACGAAGGCGGCGCGCGCGAACTCGTGCGCCTGCTGCAATTGATCGACCGCAACTACGGCAAGTTGTCCGAACAGTTTTCCCTGAGCGTGTCCCCTGCGCTCACACCGGGAGAGCTGGAAAGCCACGTGCTGACGCGGCTGACCTGCGCCATCACGGCGCTGTTCTCCGACCCGACGTTCAGCCTCAGCCCCGGTGGCTTTGGCCAGTTGATCAACTTGCAGCGCTGGCTGTCGTCGTTGTTTGCCGCCAGTGCCTTTATCAACGGCGACCACATCCTGCGCTCGCTGAACCTGCTCGGACCGCAGGGCAACGACTACCGCATCACCGAGCAAAATCTAGTGAAGTTCTGCCTGCTGTACTCGCCGGAATCCCAGTTACCGCTGGATGTTGACCTGCTGTGGGCGCAGAACCCGACGTTGGCGGCGGCCCTGTTCATGGCATTGTTGTCGCCGCGCTTTCTCGGTACTCCGGCGGCGCACTCCAAGCGCGAGGCATTGCTGGCGTGGTTGCCGGGGCGTTTGGAACAACTCGACAGCCTGGATGCACTGCCGCTCAATGTGCTGCATGACGTGTACATGCATTGCAGTTACGCCGACTTGCCCGAGCGCCATCGCATCAAGGCGTCGATCAATACCTTGATCGAACGCAAGCTCGCCAGCCTGGGCATCCACAGCGTGCCCGTCGCCGTGGCGCCGCCGCGCGCCAAGCCGCTGATGCTGGTGCTGCTGGAATGGTTCTCCGGCGGGCATTCGATCTACCGCACTCACTCGCTGACGCTGCAGGCGGCGCGTCGGGATTTCCAGGTGGTGGCCGTGGGGTATGCGGAGAATGTGGATGCGCTGGGTCGCGAGGTGTTCGATGAATTTATCGAGCTGCGCGAGCCGGATGACCTGTTCGCGTGCCTGCGCCAGCTCACTGCCCTCGCCAGCGCACGCCGCCCCGAGGTGTTCTACATGCCCAGCGTCGGCATGTTCCAGGTCACGCTGTTTGCCAGTAACCTGCGTTTTGCGCCGTTGCAGGTGGCTGCGCTGGGGCATCCGGCGACCACAGCGTCGCGGCATATCGACCTGGTCAGCGTGGAGGAAGATTTTGTCGGTGACCCGGCGTGTTTTACCGAACGCCTGTTGCAACTGCCGGCCAATGGTCAGCCGTATCGGCCGTCCGCCATCCCCATCGACTTGCCGCACGTCATGCGTGAAGACCACGCCTGGGTCAACATCGCCATCGCCGCCACCACGATGAAACTCAACCCCACCTTCCTGCGCGCCTGCCAGGCGATTGCCGTGCGCACGTTGCACCTCTACGGCAAACGCGTGCGCTTTCACTTCCTGGTAGGCCAGGCCCAAGGGCTGTTGTTCCCGCAACTGGTGCGCTTGATCGAGCGTTATGTGGGCGATGCGACGGTGTACCCGCACCAGCCCTATGCCGACTACATGGCCACGCTGAACCGCTGCGACCTGTTCCTGAGCCCGTTTCCGTTCGGCAATACCAACGGCATCATCGATGCCTTCACGGCGGGTTTGCCCGGTGTGTGCAAGACCGGGCCGGAGGTGTTCGAGCATATCGATGAGGGCTTGTTCCGGAGGGTGGGGTTGCCCGATTGGACGGTATCGCGCACTCATGAAGACTATGTGCAGGCGGCGGTACGGTTGGCGGGCGACTACACCGAGCGCGCCGATTTATACCGGCATCTGGGAACAGACGCGCCACTGCAGCGTCTGTTCGGCGGTGAGCCCTATGCCTTGAGTGACGCGCTGTTGGCCAACCTGCCGGGCTTGCTATAGTTTTGCAGGCTTGAGTGGATACCCGGTGTCACCCCTATGAAGCGCCATTTCGAAGATTTGCAGCTGGGCAGTATCGAACTCTTCTGCCTCGCCGCCGAAGCCAGCAGCTTCACCGCCGCCGCGCAGGTGGCGGGCGTCACCCCGGCGGCCGTGAGTCGCAGCATCTCGCGCCTGGAAGAACGCCTGGGTTCACGCCTGTTTGTGCGCACCACCCGCAGCATCCGTCTTACCGACAGCGGCCGCACCTTCTTCGAGCAATGCCGCCAGGCCTTGACCCAACTGGTGGAGGCGCAGCAGGAAGTGATGGGCGCGCAGGCCGTGCCGTCGGGCTTGCTGCGTATCAGCATTCCCACCACCTACGCGCATCACCGCTTGCTGCCGCTGCTGCCCAGGTTTCGCGCGCTGTACCCGCAAGTCACGGTGGATATCCACATCAGCAACCGCAATATCGACTTTGTCGCCGAAGGGTACGACCTGGCCATCCGCGTGCGCGCCCAGCCGGACTCGTCGCTGATTGCCCGCCTGTTGGAAGACGGCGAGTTGGTAGTAGTTGCATCGCCGTCTTACCTGAAGCGCGCCGGCATCCCACAGACGCTGGAAGATTTGCCCACCCACGAATGCATCCAGTACGAACTGCCGAGCAATGGCCGGCGCATCTCATGGCTGTTCCAGGTAGACGGCAAGCCGCAGGAATATGCGGGGGAGGCGGGGTACAGTTGTTCCGACGATGTGCTTGGCGGCGTGACCCTGGCCAAGCATGGCGCGGGGTTGTTTCAGACCTACAAGTTCATCGTCGAACAGGAACTGGCAAACGGTAGCCTGGTGGAGGTATTGCAACCGTTTGGCGGGCGTTCGCGGCCGTTTACCTTGTTGTATCCCCATGGGCGCTATGTGCCGCATCGGGTTAGGGCGTTTGTGGATTTCCTGATGCAGTGTCGGGACGAATGGGCGGCGCCGTAGAGGCGGCGATATCCCAGGTCAGCAGGAGTTGGCTGATTGCCGCGTCGATAGTGGCATGGGGCACGTTGTCCCGCGCCAGGATCGAAACGCCCTGCAGGAAGCTGTCAAACACAGTCGCCATCATTTCCGGGTTGACCGTCTGCGGCAATTGCCCCAGACGGATCGCCCGCTCCACACACGTCACAATCCCCGCACGGGTGCGCCGCCGCGACTGGGTCAACCCATCCGCCACCCTTGCGTTCTCCGGGCTCGGCGCGCTCATCACCCCCAGCGCCACCATGCAGCCCTTGGGGTGGCCGTCTTCGCACTGCATGCGCGCCGACTGGCGTAGCGCTGTTTCAACCGCCTGACGCGGTAACAGGCTTTCGTCCCACAGGCATTCGGTGACTTGGGCGTAGGTCGACAAGTAACGCTGCACGCATTCGTCGAACAGCGCCTCTTTGGAGCCGAACGCCGCATAAAAACTCGGTGCGGAGATGCCACCACCCAGGCCGGCCTTGAGCTGGGCGAGGGAGGTGGCGTCGTAGCCGTGTTGCCAGAACAGGTGCAAGGCCTGGTCCACGGCGTGTTCGCGGTCGAAAGTGCGGGGGCGGCCCATCTGTGCCATGTCAGGTCTCCGGTGGATAGCGAGATAAATACTAGTCGATACATAAGTCGTTGACAACGTGATGAATACGCCTGCAACATTTATATCGATAAGTATCTAAGTCCCGTTCAAGGAGTTTCCCGTGACACCCTCACTTACGTTATCGGCGTCATCCGACCGCTTGCCCATCGGCGCTTTGCTCGCCCTGGCCATGACCGGCTTCATCTGCATCGTCACCGAAACCCTGCCGGCGGGCCTGTTGCCGTTGATCAGCGAGGGCCTGGCGATTTCGCCGTCGATGGCCGGGCAGATGGTCACGGCCTATGCGTTGGGCTCGGTGCTGGCAGTGATCCCCATGACCATCGCCACCCGCGGCTGGCGGCGGCGCAATGTGTTGCTGCTGACCATCGTCGGCTTTTTGCTGTTCAACTCGATCACCGCGTTGTCGTCTCACTACGGCGTGACCCTGGTGGCGCGGTTCTTTGCCGGTGTGGCGGCGGGGTTGGCCTGGAGCCTGCTGGCCGGTTACGCCCGGCGCATGGTTGCGCCACATCAACAGGGCAAGGCACTGGCACTGGCGATGGTCGGTACACCGATTGCGTTGTCGTTGGGTGTGCCGTTGGGCACGTGGCTCGGTGGGCTGGTGGGGTGGCGCACGACCTTTGGCCTGATGTCCGCGGTAAGCCTGGTGCTGATTGCGTGGGTGCTGGTGAAAGTCCCGGACTACGCGCCTCAACCGGCGCACCAACGGCTGTCCCTGGGCAAGGTGCTGACCACGCCGGGCGTGCGGCCGGTGCTGGCGGTGGTGATCAGCTGGATGCTGGCGCACAACATTCTCTACACCTACATCGCGCCGTTCGTAGCGCCGGCTGGGCTGGCAGAGCGGGTTGACCTGGTGCTGTTGGTGTTCGGGGTGGCCGCGTTGGCGGGGATCTGGCTCACGGCCAAGTTGGTCGAGCCGCTGCTGCGCCAGACCGTGCTGGTGAGCCTGGTGACCTTTGCGGCGATAAGCCTGGTGTTCGGCTTCCTGGGCAATGTGCCCGAGGTGATTTATTTCGGCGTAGCGGTGTGGGGCCTGAGTTTCGGCGGCGCCGCGACCCTGCTGCAAACCGCCCTGGCCGATGCGGCGGGGGATGGCGCGGACGTGGCGCTGTCGCTGAATGTGGTGGCGTGGAACAGCGCGATTGCCGGCAGCGGTGTGGTCGGCGGGGTGTTGCTGGACACCTGGGGCGTGGCGTCGTTTCCATGGGCCATGCTGGTGTTGATCGGCGTATCGCTGGTGATCGCCTGGGGGGCCAGTGCCCACGGCTTCACGCCTGGCGCGCGGGATGCAGGAAAACCTACAGCAGCCGGGCACTAATCTGACATTCGTTAGTCAATAATCCTCGCAATATCATCCACTTGGCTCCGCTCGGCGGAGCCTGCCGCTTCACTTCCTTTCGAAGATTTAATGCATGTACCTACGCAAAATTGCCGTTGGGCTGACCGCCCTTGTTTTGCTTTCCTCTGGGGCCAACGCCCGAAGCTTGCCGGACCTCTATTCCAAGCAGGAAAAACAGCTCAACTTCGACAGCTGCGCCGACCTGTTCCCCGCCGCCCCGATCAAGACCGCCACCGTGCCGGCCGCGATGAAACCCCTGGCGCTGTGCTCCGACCATTTTGCGGTGCTTTACTCGCAAACCAGCAAGACGCCACTGGTGGTGGTCGAACGCCTGAATGCTGCGCTCCTGAAGGACGCCAAGGGCGAGGAGCGCACCAACCAGTTCTACGCCGACCCGCGCATTCCCAAAGGCGGCCGAGCGGAGTTGAGCGACTACCGCGCCCAGCATCCCGCCGTGGACCGTGGCCACCAATCCCCAGCTGCCGACGCGCCGAATGCCAACGCCATGGCGCAGTCGTTCGCGCTGTCGAACATGGTGCCCCAGGACCCCACGAACAACCGCAAGATCTGGAGCAAGGTCGAGGCTGACGTGCGCAAGTTTGCCGTGCGCGCCGGTGGCGATGTGTACGTGTTTACCGGCCCGCTGTTCGACCCTGGCTACGGCACCATCGGCGCCAACAAGGTCTGGGTGCCGACGCGCCTGTTCAAGCTGGTGTACGACGCTTCCAGCAAACGTGCCTGGGCGTATGTGCTGCCCAATGCTGAGACGCGCATTCAAAAACCGATGGATTATGAGACGTTTGTGAAGAGCACCGGGCTCAGGTTGTTGGGGGATCTTCCGGTGTCGGGGTCGGTGGGGCGGAGTTGACCAAGCCCCTTTTCCAATGGCGCACAGATTTTTTGTGGTGAGCGGGCTTGTCGAATCGTCGCAGCGCCCGCGCCGGGCTGCGTAGCAGCCCCAATAAGAACACCACATTCGCCTTGGGGTTTATACTCGCGCCCATTCAAATCTACCGAGATATCCCATGAACACCTCTGTTCCTCTCGCTCCCGCGCGCGCGCCCGTCGCACCGTTGGTGGCCTTTATCATCCTGGTGCTGGGCGCCCTGTTCCTGCAAAACAGCGTCGGCTCGCACCAGGTGCTGTTGCTGGTGGTCGGCGCGGCACTGGGCTTGACCCTCTATCACGCCGCCTTCGGGTTCACCTCGGCCTGGCGCGTGTTCATCAATGATCGCCGTGGCGCCGGCTTGCGTGCGCAGATGGTGATGCTGGCGATTGCGGTGATGCTGTTCTTCCCTGCATTGGGAGCGGGCAGCTTGTTCGGGCAGCCGGTGGTCGGGCTGGTGGCGCCGGCCGGGGTGTCGGTGGTGTTTGGGGCGTTCATCTTTGGCATCGGCATGCAGTTGGGCGGCGGCTGTGCGTCGGGCACGCTGTTCACCGTGGGCGGCGGCAATGCGCGCATGCTGGTGACGTTGTTCTTCTTTATCTGTGGCTCGCTGATCGCTACGCACCACGTGGACTGGTGGTTTGCGCTGCCGGCCTTCCCGGCGGTGTCCATCGTCAAGAGCTTCGGCGTGGTGCCGGCGATGGGCCTGAGCCTGGCGGTGTTTGCGATCATTGCAGTGGTGACCGTGCGCCTGGAGAAGGCTCGTCATGGTCAATTGGAAGAGGGTGTGAGAAGCGAGCATCAAGGCCTGCGCCGCTTCCTGCGCGGCCCGTGGCCATTGGTGTGGGGCGCCATCGGCCTGGCCTTGCTCAACTACGCCACCCTGGCACTGGCGGGTCGGCCTTGGGGCATTACCTCGGCGTTTGCGTTGTGGGGCGCCAAAGTTGCCAGCGGCCTGGGTGTGGACGTGGCCAGTTGGGCGTTCTGGCAGATGCCGGGCAACGCCAAGGCGCTGGCTGCGCCGGTGTGGGAAGACATCACCAGCGTGATGGACATCGGCATCGTCCTCGGCGCGCTGTTGGCCGCTGGCTTGGCCGGGCGTTTCGCCCCCAGCCTGAAGATTCCGGCGCGTTCGCTGGTGGCAGCGGTAATCGGCGGCCTGTTGCTCGGCTACGGCTCGCGCCTGGCGTACGGCTGCAACATCGGTGCGTACTTCAGTGGCATCGCCTCGGGCAGCCTGCATGGCTGGATATGGTTGGTGGCGGCGTTTATCGGTAACAGCGTGGGCGTGCGGTTGCGGCCGTTTTTCTTCGCGGGCGAGCGACCGCAGGTGGCGTTAAGCGGTTGCTGAGTCAGTCCTGAACGGAACTGTCTGGCGCCTGAGCCGCTTCAGCCGCCAGCTTTTCCCGGTCCGCCTTGCTGATGTATTTATCTTTTTTCTTCGGCGCCAATTTGGCGTTGGCCTTCTTGGCTTTTTCCTTGAAGAGCTGCTGGAGTTTTTTCTGGCGGTTCATGGGGTTCTATCCGGGTTGTTCAGGCTCGGGATGATACCAGCTTCGCCCACTGGGTCGCTTTTTAGCGCCGATCTGTGCATTGAATCGCCTGTCCTTTCGCCAATAATCGGGTGTTCCACCGCACAACGGAAGACACTCGATGAGCCTCCACACCCGCACCAAACGCCTGACCGTCCCGCAATTGGTCGCCATGAAGGGCCAGCAGAAGATCGTTTCCCTGACGGCCTACTCCAGCGCCATCGCCAAGCTGATCGACCCGTGGGTCGATTTCATCCTGATCGGTGACTCCACGGCCATGGTCGGTTACGGCCGGTCTTCGACCTTGAGCATGCAGCTTGAAGAAATCATCGGCCATACCCGGGCCGTGGTCGACAGCACGCGCCTGGCGTGTGTCATTGCCGACATGCCGTTTGGCAGTTATCAGGAATCCAACGAGCAGGCCTTTCGCAATTGCGCGCAGGTGTTGGCGCGCACCGGCTGCGATGCGGTGAAGCTGGAGGCCAACCAGGCCTTGGCCGGGACCGTCGAGTTCCTGGTGGCGCGGGGAATTCCGGTCATGGCGCATGTGGGGCTGATGCCGCAGTTCGTCAATGTGATGGGCGGCTTCAAGGCCCAGGGCCTCACCGCCGAAACCGGCGCGCGGATTGCCGAGGACGCGCGGGCCAACCTGCAGGCGGGTGCATTCAGCCTGGTGCTTGAGGGCGTGGCTGAAGGCGTGGCCCGTCAGATCACCCTCGACTCAAAAATGCCCACCATCGGCATCGGCGCGTCACCGGCCTGCGACGGCCAAGTGCTGGTCACTGAAGATGTGCTGGGCCTGGGCGGTGAACACCTGCCGCGCTTCGTCAAACAGTACGCGGATGTGGGGGCAGTGATCCGCGACGCCTGCGAGCGGTTTGCCGAAGACGTACGCCATGGCCGTTTCCCTGAGGCGCGGCACTGCTACGGACTCTAACGAACCGCCTGCGACAACTGTTCGACGGCCTGGGCAATATCCTTGCTCCAGTCGAGGGTGAAGCTCAGGCGCAGGTGCTGTTTCCAGTTGCCTTGCTGGCTGAACAGTTCACCAGGCGCAATCACGATGCGCTCGGTCAGCAGGCGTTCGAACACCCGGTGCATGTCGACCGGGTGCGTGGCCTCAAGCCAGAAACATGCGCCGCCCTGTGGAATCGACCCCTCAAACGCGCCATTGGCGTACTCGTCCAGCAGGGCTTTCATGCGGGTCATGCAGTCGTGCAACAAGGCCCGCAGCTTGTGCAGGTGCGCGTCGATGCGCTTGGACGTGAACAGCTTGGCAATCGCTTTCTGACGGATCGGTGAGAGGCGAAACGCCCGCTCCAGGAATACACGCTGCAACTGCGGCCCACACCCACGGCACAGCACATAACCGTAGGGGGCCTCCGAGCCGATCACCTTGTCGAACGTCGAGAAAACCAAGAGTTTCTGCGGGTCGGCAAAGTCACGGTAGCGCGCCGGCGGGGTCGCGAAATACAAGTCGCCGTACGTGTCGTTTTCGAACAACCAGATAGCCCGCGCCGCCAGCCACCGGCAGATCTGCTGTTTATCCTCGGCTGGCATGCGGCTGCCGTGGGGAATGTTCACGGTGGATGACAGTATCGCCAGGCGGATGGGCTCACGTTCGAGCAGTTCATTGAGCACGCGCAGGTCGAAGCGGCCGTCGGCGTCGAGGTGCAGTTCGATCACGCGGATGTTCGCCGCCTGCAACTGGCGCAGGATCGCCCACGAACACGGCGACTCCACCAGCGCCACGCTGCCCGCCAGGTCCAGGGCGTTGAGCGATAGCTCCAGCACGCTGTGCAGGTCTGCGCCGATGTACACCTGATCGGCCTGCCAGTAGTTGTCCGTGGCACGGGTGTAGCGTTCGGCCAATGCCGCGCGCAATTCTGGCTCGCCGAAGGGCAGGTACTGCGGTGTGAGGGCGCGCGGGTAGTGGCGGGCCAGTTCCCGCTCGATCATCAGCAACGGGTTTTCCAGCGACAGCAGGATGGCTGGGACATCGGCGCTCAGGGCCAGCATGCCCGGTTGGCGGGAGGTGGCGAAGACCTGATCGAGCAGATTAGGTGAGCGTTCAGTCGACAGAGGCGCGGGCGTCAAACGGGTGAAATAGCCCAGCTTGGGCTTGGCGACAATGCGGCCTTCATCCTCCAGCAGCGAATAGGCGTACTTGGTCGTCGACACCGACACGCCGAGGCGCTGCGCCAATTGGCGCAGCGACGGCAGTTTTTGCTCGGTTTGCGCGGGGCTGGCCTCGATCAACTCGACGAGGTAGCGATACACCGCTTGATAGGCGAAGGCGCGGTGCTTGGGGTTAGCCATGCGTGTTCAAGAGGTGACGGTCGCGTGCGCGTCAGCGCTCTGCGGCTTATGCATGACAAACGTTGCCTTTACCCGTTTGGATACCAGCATGTAAGGCACCCATACAAACAAGGCGAACAATGCCCGTGCCATTTCTTTTGCGGTGTTGTTGTCGAAGATGGGTTTATCCACCAGAACGAAGGAGCACGCCCAGGCATCAAGAGGCACGAACACAACCGATGCAATCACCGTGGCGATATAAACCTTGGGGAACAGGTAATGCTTGGTGAAGAACAGATAGACCAAATAAGCGTAGGTGGCCACAAACAATCCGTTGATCAGCGTTTCTGAAATCAGGATCGGCCCCCACAGTGGGCTATACAGGGGCAATCCCGGCGTACTGACGGCGGTGAATGTGCCGTTTGTGAAAATCGGGTAATAAATGGAGAGGAGGTTAAAGCTCAGGCGGATAATCGAGATGAACAGACCTATCCCGACCAATATGAGCCAGCCGCTTAGACCCTTTAAATCTTTGCTTTCTTGCATGTCGCGCTCCGTGGGTGACTAACGTTTCGAATCATTGATCAATGGCTGGACGATTGGCGCAGAAACGCAGTGATCAGTTCTATCACCTGTAGTTGGATTTGCGCCCTCGGCCGAGCGCCCTCACCATCCCGGCAAATCATGCCATCGCCCGGCGAGCTTTCTTCAATCAACTCCATGCCGCCAGGCTTACAGATCGACATGAACGTGAAGTGAGTGGCATCGCCGATCTCCACGTACTGAGTCGAGGTTTTGGGCAGGCGCTTGACCAACGCGGCGGACTCCAGGTTAGGGTCCATGTCCTCTGTGGGCACGCCACCCGCAATCACCAAAGCCGGCACCGGAAGGGCGGCGAGACTGGCGTCGGTGAAGCCGGGCGCGAGGCCCAGGTCCAGGGACACAATGGCGGTGACGCGTTTATCGCTCAAGTCAGCGGCCAGCTTGGCTTTCCCTTCGGGCGTGCCAGCGGGGTTCATCTCGTGATAACCAATGCAACCGCCGAGCTTGGGGTGTGCGTTGCAGGCTTGGGTGAACAGATCGGGATCGAAGCGTGCGCCGGCAATCTCCAGCACGGTCCAGCCGCCGAGGGAGTGGCCGACGGCGGCAATGCGATTCTTTGCCACCGCGCCAAATTGCTTGGGCTGGGCCAGGACCGCGTCAATGGCGCGACTCAGGTCGGCCGGGCGCTTCCATAACTGAGCGGCGGCCTGCGGGCTACGGTCCTTGGTGGTGGTGCCGGGGTGATTGACCGCCGCCACGATGTACCCTTTGTGCGCCAATGCACTGGCCAACCACACCTGTTTGCCCCAATTACCGCCGTAGCCGTGGGAGAGCACGACCAAAGGATGCTCACCGGCAGCTGGTGGTGCATCTGTCACCGCGAGGGCGCCGATGAACACCCCGTTGTCGGCGATCAGTTGCGGTTTGGCGGTGCTTGCAGCGGGATACCAGACCACCATTTCCAGCGGGCGGCTGGTCTGCGCGTCGGGCAGGGTGGTGGTTTTGAAGCCGACAGGGCTTTCGGCCGCGAGGGCGGGCGTGGTCAGGCAAAACACAAGCAGGGCGCGCAAGGCGGTTTTCATTGTTGTTATCTTCCTTGATTTTGGTCGCGCATCATTACCTGAAACCGATCGTCTGGGTACCCCCCTTTACCCTTGGTATTTGCCAACCCAACCCCATAACTTGCCTGTATCCATTGCGCGGAAGAACCGACCATGACCAACCCAACCGAAACCGCTATCCTCGCCGGCGGCTGCTTCTGGGGCATGCAAGACCTGTTGCGGCGTTACCCCGGCGTGCTGCACACCCGCGTCGGCTACACCGGCGGCGATGTGCCGAATGCCACCTACCGCAACCATGGCAACCATGCGGAAGCCATCGAGATCGTGTTTGACCCGGCGGTGATCAGCTACCGGCAGATTCTGGAGTTCTTTTTCCAGATCCATGACCCGAGCACACCGAACCGACAGGGCAATGATCTTGGGCCGAGTTATCGCTCGGCGATCTATTACCTGAGTGAGCAGCAACGGGACGTGGCCGAGGATACGGCAGCGGATGTGGATGCTTCGAAGCTATGGCCGGGCCGGGTGGTGACCGAGATTGAACCGGCCGGGCCATTTTGGGAGGCGGAGCCGGAGCACCAGGATTATCTGGAACGAATTCCCAATGGGTACACCTGCCACTTTATCCGGCCGAACTGGAAGTTGCCCAAGCGCGGTTAAGTCAGCGCAACGGCAAAAAATGAAGGGGCCGGATCAATCCGTCCCCTTCACGGTCAGCCAGCACAGGTCTGCTTGTCGATTTCGAACCGCCCGACTTCTTTTTCGTTTTTGCTGCCAAAAATATAAATCAAGGTGCCGCCCAGCGTGAGGATTGGCGAGCCTTTAGACATCTGCGCGGCGCAAACAACCTCGGTGATGTCGGCGAATGTCGCGTCCAGGTCAAAGCTATCGGGCTGGGTATCGTAATTGACCAGCGTGTAATAGAACTTTATCGCGTGGCTGTTAGCCGCTTCCGCCCGGTCGAACCTGATGTCCTCGTTGACCATCCAATTACGAGCCGTCGTTCGCGCGGTCAGGATGATCAGGTCGCTGAGGTAGCTGGGTTTACTAGGCTCAGGTGTTTCTTCGAAGGCCTGTTTTATCAGCACGCCGGCCAAACCAACAAACAGCAAGCCCCACGCCGAATACCAAAACACTTTCTTGGTTTTTTCTGTTGCCACGTTATCGTCTCCTTGACCCTTCACTTATTTCCCTAAATCCCCGACGGCCAGGACCTGCGGTGCATATTGGAGGTACCACGCACGTTGGCCGACAAGCAGGTCGCGGGCGAGTTCGAGCTCTCGCTCGGACATGGCGGCATAAACCCGCTCACTGCGGTCAACGTGTTGCACTTGGTTGTTGACCACTGTGTAGAGCGCCCAACCTTTGCTTTCCATGCACAGGCGGCTGCCCTGATTGATGATTTGCTCTTCGGTGTAGCCCAGGGAGCGAAAGACCTGCACACCCTGGCCATTCTTTTGGTAGGTAGCGACCTGAAATTGAACACAGGTGTTCAGGCTTTCGCTGAACTGTGTAGCGGAAGACACGTTGTGAGGCACTTTGAAATAGACGTTGCCATCCTTGAAGTCCATATCCGCTCGATCGGAGACCACGCTTTGCGCAGAACTCAAATAACGGGTCTGAGGCGTCGAGGTCGATGCACAGCCGTTGAGGAGGCTGCCGACCACGGCCAGCGTAAGCAGAGAAAGGGTGATTCGCATCGAGACGTCCTTGAGGTGTTCCCAGGTAAATCCATTGGCCATTGAAGTCGGGCATAGCGCAGCTTTGGGAGGGCGGTGGCGCAGTGCGCAATGTTGACACAAACAGGGCTTTAACCGAAGAAACGCCTTCGTAGTGATGGGAGATCAGCGCTTTTCGTACGCCCTGTACTCATTCTGCAGCACGATATGGTCCGCCACGTACTTCGCATCGTGCCAAACCCCATAGATAAACGACGATGCCCTGTTTACCAGATTGGGCAACCCCAGGAAGTAGATCCCGCTCTGCGCGGAGATCCCGCGCTTGTGGAACGGCTCGCCTTTCTCATCGAATGCGTCCACCTTCAACCAGCTGAAATCGAACGTGAAGCCAGTGGCCCAGAGAATCGTGGTCACGCCCGCTTCAGCCAGGTCCAGGCTCACCATCGGATTCATCAAGCACTCAGGGTCGGGCAACAGTTCCCAGGCCTGCGGCTCCGGTGGAAACGGCAAGCCGTTGGCCTCGATATAGGCGTCTGCATCGCGCAGCACATCAAAGTAGGCGCGATCCCCTTCAGCCACGTTCCCGGCCAAGCCCGGTTGGAAGGTCATGACGCCGTCTTTCCAGTCCTGGGTGACGCCCACCAAGTGAATCCCTTGGTGGGCCAGTCGGCGGAAGTCGACGGTCTTGCCACCTTCATAGCCACTTACTGCAAAGGCCACGTGTTTTTTCTTCGGCTGGATTTTGACTTCATCCCACAGGCCCAACGCACCCAGCCACCAACAGTAGTCACGGCCGCGATAGGCGCGGGGCGGGCGGTAGTGTTCGCCCACCGAGAGGTACACGGTCTTGCCGGCCTTTTGCAGTTCTTCGGCGATTTGTGAGCCGGAGGCGCCTGCGCCGACGACCAGTACAGCGCCTTCAGGGAGTTGACCGGGGTTCTTGTAGCTGGACGAGTGCAGTTGGTGCAGCGGCGCGGTGGTCGGGACGATGTCCGGGATGGAAGGGCGCTGGAACGGGCCGGTGGCAGCGACCACATTGGCGGCTTCGATCACGCCGGCGGATGTCGTTACCTTGAAGCCGGGTCGCCCCACATGACGTTCTACCTGTTGCACTTCTACACCGGTGCGTACAGGCGCCTGCAACTTGTCCACGTACGCTTCGAAGTAGTCGGCCATGCGTTCCTTGGGAGGAAAGGCTTCCGGCGAGATGCCCTCGAATGTGAGGCCGGGAAACCGGTCATGCCAGGCCGGGCCGTTGGCGACCAGGGAATCCCAGCGCTCTGAACGCCAGCGTTCGGCGATGCGGTGGCGTTCCAGCACGATATGCGGCACGCCCATCAGCGACAGGTGTTCGCTCATGGCGACGCCGGCCTGGCCTGCGCCGACGACCAGGGTGTTGATGGTTTCTACTGACATGGTCGGTTCCCGAGGATAGTTAACTATTTGTGGTGAGCGGGCTTGC
>NZ_JACARN010000076.1:0-56694 GCF_013386605.1 Pseudomonas sp. IPO3749
CCGCAATGCCCGAGGCAGCCCCCATGACCCAGACCTTTGAAATCGCCGTGATCGGCGCTACCGGCACCGTTGGCGAGACCCTGGTGCAGATCCTCGAAGAGTTGAACTTCCCGGTGGGCACCCTGTATTTGCTGGCGGGCAGCAATTCCGCCGGCGCATCGGTGCCGTTTCGTGGCAAGAACGTGCGGGTCAAGGAGGTCGATGAATTCGACTTCAATAAGGTGCAACTGGCGTTCTTTGCGGCGGGTCCGGCGGTCACCCTGAGTTTCGCCCCGCGCGCCACGGCGGCGGGTTGCTCGGTGATTGACTTGTCGGGCGCGTTGTCGGCCGAACAGGCGCCGCGGGTGGTGCCGGAAGCCAATGCCCATGTGCTCGATGGCCTGGAAAAACCCTTCCGGCTCGGCAGTCCAAGCCCGTCGGCCACCCACCTGTCCGTAGTCCTCGCGCCACTGCGCAGCCTGTTGGATATCCAACGTGTGAGCGTCACCGCCAACCTGGCGATGTCGTCCCAGGGGCGTGAAGCCGTCAGCGAATTGGCCCGGCAAACCGCCGAGCTGCTGAACATGCGCCCGCTGGAGCCGAAACTGTTTGATCGGCAGGTTGCCTTCAATCTATTGGCACAAGTCGGCAAGCCGGACGACCAAGGCCATACCGACCTGGAGAAAAGGCTGATACACGAATTGCGTGCAGTGTTGGAAACTCCATTTCTAAAGATTTCCGCAACCTGCGTTCAAGCCCCGGTGTTTTTTGGCGATAGCCTGACAGTGTCTCTGCAACTCGGTGCGCCGGTCGACCTCGCTGCTGTGAACCGCATCCTCGACGCAGCGCCAGGTATAGAGCGGGTTGAAGAGGGGGATTACCCAACGGCGGTGGGCGACGCGGTCGGCCAGGATGTGGTCTATGTAGGACGGGTTCGTGCAGGTGTGGATGACCCGGCGGAACTAAATCTGTGGCTGACGTCAGATAACGTACGCAAAGGCGCCGCACTGAACGCCGTGCAGCTGGCGCAGTTGTTGATAAAAGGCCTTGCGTAAAAGATACTTGGCGGCAATTTGTAGATTGATTCTAGCCAGGCGCTATGCTTGGCCCCAGGCAGGAAAAGTTGCGCGTCGGTGACCTATCGGCTCGCCATGCCTTATGGCAGCGGTTACCAACCTTCTCGCAGGCCGGGGAGTGTTCAAACAAAGGATGAGGCTATGGTTCAAGTTCGCAAACTGGTGTTAGCAATAGCGGCCGCCTCGGCGCTGTCCTCCGGTATGGCGCAGGCGCTGCAGCTGGGGGAGATGACCCTCAAGTCGAAGTTGAACCAGCCATTGGCGGTGGAAATCGAATTGCTCGATGTCGGTGGCCTCACCGCTTCCGAGATCACGCCGAGCCTGGCGTCCTCCCAAGCCTTTGTGGATGCGGGCGTTGATCGCCAGGCGTTCCTCGATGACCTGACGTTTACCCCGGTGGTCAATCCCAACGGCCGCAGCGTGGTGCGTGTCACCTCCAGCAAGCCGTTGCCCGATTCCTACGTACGCTTCCTGTTGCAGGTGCAATGGCCCAATGGCCGGTTGATGCGCGACTACAGCGTGTTGCTCGACCCGGCCAAGTTCGACCAGCCGGCACCGACGACCGCTGCGCCAGCCCCGCGTCTGGCGGCGCCGGCCAGCAGCGCGCCAGCTGCAAGCAAACCGGCACAGCACACCACCACCTCCCGCGACACCTTGTGGGAAATTGCCGCGAAGAACCGCAATGGCGGTTCGGTACAGCAGACCATGCTGGCGATCCAGGCGCTGAATCCTGACGCCTTTATCGACGGCAACATCAACCGTTTGAAGACCGGCCAGGTCCTGCGCTTGCCCGATCCCGTACAAAGCACTGCGCTGCCGCAACCCCAGGCGATCGCCGAAGTCAGCGCGCAGAATGCCGCCTGGCGCCAAGGCCGACGTGCTGCCACCAACCCGGCAGCGGGCAAGCAGCAACTGGATGCCACCAAACGCACCCAGGCCGGCAATGCCCCGGCGAGCACTAACGCCAAGGACAACCTGAGCCTGGTTTCCGCCGAAGCGGCCAAGAAGGGCGCCAAGGGCAAGGCGGGCGATAGTGCGGGGTTGAGCGACAAACTGGCGATGACCCAGGAGCAACTGGACACCACCCGTCGCGACAACGAAGAACTCAAAAGCCGCGCGGCCGACCTGCAGAGCCAGTTGGACAAGTTGCAGAAACTGATTCAACTGAAAAACGATCAGCTTGCGCGTTTGCAGGCTGAGAAGGGCGCCCCAGCAACGCCGGCCACAGCGGCAATGCCTGCGCAGTTGGCAGGCGAGCCGGCGGCCGCTCCGGCCGCTCCTGATGCCGCCGCTGCGACACCTGCGCCCGCCGCGCCAGCACCTGAGCCGGTCAAGGCGGATGCAACGCCTGCCGCCAGCGAGGGCAAATTCAACGACCTGCTGACAAACCCTATTATTCTCTGGGTGATCGGCGGTGCAGCAGCGTTGCTGGCGTTTTTGCTCCTGCTGCTGGGGATACGCCATCGCAACGCCCGTCGCGAAGAAGAAAAACACCTGCGCATGGCGCGCGCCCTGGCTGAAGAGCCGGTGTTCACCTCGAACATCGATCAGGACCTGCCGCCAGACAGCTTCGAAGGCCTGGAAGTGCCGTCGCCAACCGTCAAGCTGGCCGCTGCGCCAGCGCCAGCCCCAGCGGTTGAGCCGGCAGTCGCCGTGCCGACCGTCGCCTCCGTACTGGCGCCATTGGCGGTTGCCGTTGCGCCGGTGAACTCCACCGATGCACTGGCCCAAGCCCAATCCCTTGTTGACCGTGGCCACCTGAACCAGGCCGCCGACGTGCTGGAACAGGCCATCAAGCAGGAGCCCAAGCGCAGCGACCTGCGTTTGAAGCTGATGGAAGTCTACGGCCTGCAAAACGACAAAGACGGTTTCGTGACCCAGGAGCGCCAACTGGTGGCCAATGGTGAAAACCATGCCCAGGTCGAGCAGCTCAAGAGTCGCTTCCCGGCCATGGCAGTGCTGGCGGCGGGCGTCAGTGCTGCGGTGGCCGCGGCTGCCTTGGACGCTCAGTACGTCAAGGATCTGCTGGAAGACAAGCCGGCCCCGGCCCAGGCCCCTGCGGAACCCGAAGCCTTCGACACCGATTTTGACCTGAGCCTGGATGAACTGGAAGAAGCCTCCCCAGCCGTGGTGAAGGACGATCAGCAGACCTTCGAATCGCTGCTGCAACAGCAAACCGAAGCTCAGGCTGCGCCGGATGATCTGTCGGACTTCGACTTGGACCTGCAGCTGGATGCGCCGGCGTCGGCGCAATCGGATGACGACTTCCTCTCCGGCCTGGAAGAGCAGATGAAGGATGTGCCGGCTGTCGAGCCGCCGACCCTGACCCCGGCGGCCCTGGATGACTTTGACCTGCCGGAAGACTTCGACCTGTCCCTGGCCGATGAGCCGGAAGCTGCCGCCAAGCCTGACGCCTTTGCATCCGAGTTGGACGATGTCAACGCCGAGCTGGATCGTTTGTCCCAGAGCCTGGAACATCCGTCCATCGAGCCTTCCTTCACCGCAGAAGATGCGGCGAAGGGCGACGATGAGCCGGAATTCGACTTCCTCTCCGGCACAGATGAAGTGGCCACCAAACTCGACCTGGCCCAGGCGTATATCGACATGGGCGATGCGGACGGTGCGCGGGACATTCTCAGCGAAGTGCTGACCGAAGGCGACGAAACTCAGCGCGGCGAGGCCAAGGAAATGCTCGGCCGGTTGGCCTGACCGCCATACTTCAATGCAGCGGCGACCTTCGGGTCGCCGTTTTGCTTTTGTGGGCACCCGCACAAATCGGCATAATGGCCGCCTTTGCGCAACTCATCAGGCTCTCAGTTCTTGGCAAATATAGATAACGCGGCCGCCGAAATGGCGGCCGCAGGCTTTTACCGCATCGCCCTGGGCGTGGAATACAAAGGCTCGCGCTATCGCGGCTGGCAGCGTCAGGCGTCTGGTGTACTGACGGTGCAGGAAACCCTGGAGAAGGCACTGTCGAAAGTCGCCGATTCGCCGGTGTCGCTGATGTGCGCCGGGCGTACCGATGCGGGCGTGCATGCCTGTGGTCAGGTGGTGCACTTCGACACCCAGGCTGAACGGTCCATGAAGGCCTGGGTGATGGGCGCTAATATCAATTTGCCCCATGACGTCAGCGTCAGTTGGGCCAAGGTCATGCCGGCGCATTTTCATGCGCGCTTCAAGGCCATCGCCCGGCGTTATCGCTATGTGATCTACAACGACCAGATCCGTCCGGCGCACCTCAACGAAGAAATCACCTGGAACCATCGCCCGCTCGACGCCGAGCGCATGGCCGAGGCCGCGCAGCATCTGGTGGGTGTGCACGATTTCAGCGCCTTCCGTGCCGGCCAGTGCCAGGCCAAGTCGCCGATCAAGGAAGTCCATCATTTGCGGGTGACCCGTCACGGCAAGATGATCGTGCTGGATATCCGCGCCGGTGCGTTCTTGCACCATATGGTTCGAAACATTGCCGGGGTGCTGATGACCATCGGTACCGGCGAGCGTCCGGTGGAGTGGGCCAGGGAAGTGCTTGAAAGCCGCGTCCGCCGTACGGGTGGGGTCACGGCGCATCCGTTCGGCCTGTACCTGGTGGATGTGGAGTACCGCGACGAGTTCCAATTGCCGGAACGTTTCATCGGGCCACACTTCCTCACAGGTTTCAGCGAACTTGGCGGCTGACGCCCGGAAAAGCTTTTGTTACCATCCGGGACTTTCTCGGTCCAATCCCTGGGGTTTCCACGACATGTCAGCCGTTCGCAGCAAGATTTGCGGGATTACCCGCATAGAAGACGCGCTGGCGGCAGTCGAGGCGGGCGCGGACGCCATCGGTTTCGTGTTCTATGCCAAGAGCCCGCGGGCGGTGAACGTTTTGCAGGCGCGGGCGATCATCGCCGCCTTGCCGCCGTTCGTGACCACCGTGGGCTTGTTCGTCAACGCCAGTCGTTGCGAGCTCAACGAAACCCTGGATGCCGTACCGCTGGATATGCTTCAGTTCCACGGCGACGAAACGCCGGACGAATGTGAAAGCTACCAACGTCCGTATATCAAGGCGTTGCGCGTGAAGGCCGGGGATGACATCGCGGCAGCGTGTGCGGCCTATGGTGGCGCTCGCGGGATTCTGCTCGACACCTATGTCGAAGGCGTGCCCGGTGGCACCGGCGAAGCGTTCGATTGGTCGCTGATCCCTGCTGGCTTGAGCAAGCCGATCATCCTGGCCGGCGGGCTCAACCCCGGCAATGTCGGGGCGGCGATAGAGCAGGTGCGGCCTTATGCCGTGGATGTCAGCGGCGGCGTGGAGCAGGGCAAGGGCATCAAGGATCACGACAAGATTCGCGCATTTATGCAAGCTGTGCGCGGGATGTGACGGCTGGCAGTCTGCCGCCGTCCATAACTACCACTGTGTAAAACAGCACTGTGCCGCCTGAGGGTGGCCTGGAAACGAAATGGCAACCCTGCGCTGGCAGGTTGTCTGGAAGGCTGAGGATACATGCGGGAAAAGGCCGGTCGAACGTCTGACCCCGTCCAGCATGTGTCATCGCCACATATGAATTTAGCTCAAGGGCATACGCGGGGCTGTGTTCAAGCCACCGGTACTGGAGAAAGAAAGCATGAGCAACTGGTTAGTAGACAAACTGATCCCTTCGATCATGCGTTCCGAGGTGAAAAAAAGCTCGGTTCCTGAAGGTCTGTGGCACAAGTGCCCATCCTGCGACGCGGTGTTGTACCGTCCGGAGCTGGAAAAGACCTTGGACGTTTGCCCCAAGTGCAACCACCACATGCGTATCGGCGCCCGCGCCCGCATCGACATTTTCCTGGACGCCGAAGGCCGCAACGAGCTGGGTGCCGACCTGGAGCCAGTTGACCGCCTCAAGTTCCGCGACAGCAAGAAGTACAAGGACCGTCTGGTCGGCGCGCAGAAGCAGACCGGCGAGAAGGACGCGCTGATTTCCGTCAGCGGCAAACTCCTGGGCATGCCTGTCGTGGTGTCGGCGTTCGAGTTCTCCTTCATGGGCGGCTCCATGGGTGCCATCGTCGGTGAGCGCTTTGTCCGCGCCGCCAACTATGCCCTGGAAAACCGTTGCCCGATGATCTGCTTCGCCGCCTCCGGTGGTGCGCGCATGCAGGAAGCCCTGATCTCCCTGATGCAAATGGCCAAGACCTCTGCAGTGCTGGCGCGTCTGCGTGAAGAAGGCATCCCGTTCATCTCCGTGCTGACCGACCCGGTCTACGGCGGCGTTTCCGCCAGCCTGGCGATGCTGGGTGACGTGATCGTCGGCGAGCCAAAGGCGCTGATCGGCTTTGCCGGCCCGCGTGTGATCGAGCAGACCGTACGTGAAAAACTGCCTGAGGGCTTCCAGCGCAGCGAATTCCTGCTGGAGCACGGTGCGATTGACCTGATCATCCCGCGCGGTGAGCTGCGTCCACGCCTGGGTAACCTGCTGGCACAAATGATGGGCCTGCCGACCCCTGTGTACGTCGCGCCTAAAGTTGAACCGATCGTCGTGCCGCCGGTGCCTGCAAACCTATGACCCAACGTACCCTGGGCGAATGGCTCGCCTACCTTGAGCAGTTGCATCCGTCCGCCATCGACATGGGCCTGGAGCGCTCGCAACAGGTAGCGGCCCGCCTCGGGTTGGGCCGGCCGGCACCGCGTGTGATCACGATGACCGGCACCAACGGCAAAGGCTCTACCTGTGCCTTTGTCGCGGCGCTGCTACAGGCCCAAGGACTGAAAGTCGGCGTCTACAATTCCCCGCACCTGCTGCGTTACAACGAGCGGGTGCAGCTCAATGGTGTCGAAGCCACCGATGAGCAACTCTGCGAAGCCTTCGCCGCGCTCGATGCCGGTCGGGGCGAGATTTCCCTGACCTACTTCGAAATGGGCACCCTGGCGGCGTTCTGGCTGTTCGAGCGTGCGCAACTCGATGTGGTGGTGCTGGAAGTCGGCCTGGGCGGGCGCCTTGACACGGTCAACGTGGTGGATGCCGACCTGGCGTTGGTCACCAGTATTGGTGTGGACCACGCCGACTACCTGGGCAATACCCGCGAATCCGTGGCCTACGAAAAAGCCGGGATCTTCCGCCAGGGCAAGCCTGCGCTGTGCGGTGACCTGGATCCGCCGCATACCTTGCTCGACAAGGTGCGCGAGCTGGATTGCCCGTTTTTCCTGCGCGGTCGCGACTTCAATCTGGAAATCGGTGCGCAGCACTGGCAATGGCGTGGGCACGATGCTCGCGGTCAGGCCGTAGAGCTGTGCGACCTGCCGCTGCTGAACCTGCCAATGGAAAACGCCGCGCTCGCACTGCAGGCCTATCTGCTGCTGGATCTGCCGTGGAATGCTGAGCAGATTGCCGCCACCTTGCTGGCGACACGTGTAGTCGGGCGATTGGATCGTCGTGAGTTCCAATGGCAAGGCAAACGCCTGAACCTGTTGCTGGACGTGGGGCATAACCCCCATGCGGCCGAGTACCTTGCGCAACGCCTGTCGCGCACGCCGCCGGTCGGTCGTCGCCTTGCAGTCTTTGGCTTGTTGGCCGATAAGGACCTGGACGGTGTGGTTGCGCCCTTGCTGCGCAATGTCCAGGCGTGGGCCGTAGCGCCCCTGGATACCTCGCGCAGCCGACCTGCCGCCGAGCTGGAAGTGGCCTTGCAGAACCTTGGTGCGCCGGTGGCGTCGTATGCAAGCGTGACCGCTGCCCTTGAAGCGCAGTGCGCCGTTGCCACCCCCGATGATGAGATTCTGTTGTTCGGGTCATTTTATTGTGTTGCCGAGGCGCTCGAGTGGTTGGCCCGGCGCTCCACGGAGGAAGCTGCACATGGCATTACTGGATAGCGCATACAAGCAGCGAATGGTCGGAGCCCTGGTGTTGGTGGCGTTGGCGGTGATTTTCCTGCCGATGCTGTTCTCGCGTCAGGACGAAGAGCGCCAAGTGGTCGTCGAAGCCCCGGCTGCGCCACAGGCGCCGGCGGTACCGCAAGTACAGGTTGAACCGGTGGTGGTGCCTGAGCCCCAGGCCTTGCCGGAAGAAGAGCCGGTGCCTACCGATGCGGAGGTTGCTGCCCAGCAAGCTCCATCGATGCCGGTTCAGCCGAGCGTGCCAGTGGTCAAGCCAGCGCCTGCGCCGGCCGTAGCGGCCAAGCCTGCCACGCCTGCGCCCGCACCGAAGCCGGTAGCGCCGCAACCGGCTGCACCGGGCAAGCCGGATGTGGGGCAGAGCCGTATTGATCCGAATGGCCTGCCGATCAGTTGGTCGATTCAAGTGGCCAGCCTGGGCAATCGTGAAGGCGCTGATGCTTTGCAGAAGAAGCTGCGCAGCCAGGGTTATAACGCCTATATCCGCAGCGCCGATGGCAAGAATCGTGTGTTTATCGGCCCGCTGATCGAGCGTGCCGAAGCGGATCGCCTGCGGGACTTGCTGGATCGCCAGCAGAACCTCAAGGGGTTTGTCACCCGTTTCCAGCCTGAGCGCGGCTGAGTAACTGCCGATTCCGGTTGGAAATGCGGGTCAAATGTGGGGTTGAGATCGGATTCGCTCGCCCCAAACTACTGATTTGCAAGGCACTGACAATCACAGCTTACCGACAGCCCGACGCTCTGCTAAAATGCGCCGCCTCATCTGTCCGTAGGCTGAACTGTGCCATTTACCTGGGTTGATTGGGCGATCGTCGCAATCGTCGCCATCTCCGCTTTGATCAGTCTAAGCCGCGGCTTCGTAAAAGAAGCACTGTCGTTGCTGACCTGGATCATCGCAGGAGTCGTAGCCTGGATGTTCGGCGGTTCATTGTCGGTCTACCTGGCCGGATACATCGAGACACCTTCGGCTCGCGTCATCGCGGGCTGCGCCATCATGTTCATCGCCACGCTGCTGGTGGGAGCAATGGTCAATTATCTTATCGGCGAGTTGATACGTGTCACCGGCCTCTCCGGGACCGATCGATTTCTCGGCATGGCCTTTGGCGCCGCGCGTGGCGCGTTGCTGGTGGTCGTGGCGGTCGGGCTGTTGAGCCTGGGGCCGGTACAGCAGGATTCGTGGTGGCAGGAGTCGGTACTCGTGCCAAAATTTCTATTGGTTGCAGATTGGTCCAAGAACCTCATTTTGGGGTGGAGCAGTCAGTGGCTGGCCAGCGGAATCAGCGTACCCGCTGATCTTCCGTTCAAGGAACACCTCTTACCGGCCAAAACGCCTCAGTAAGCTGTGTTCAGTCAAGATTCATTAAGTAGGGGTTGCGTCGCATGTGTGGCATCGTCGGTATCGTCGGTAAGTCGAACGTCAATCAGGCGCTGTATGACGCGCTAACCGTCCTCCAGCACCGCGGCCAGGACGCTGCCGGTATTGTGACCAGCCACGACGGCCGGTTATTCCTGCGCAAGGACAATGGCCTGGTGCGTGACGTGTTCCATCAGCGTCACATGCAGCGCCTGGTCGGGCACATGGGCATTGGCCATGTGCGTTACCCGACCGCCGGTAGCTCGACCTCGGCCGAAGCTCAACCGTTTTACGTCAACTCGCCTTACGGCATCACCTTGGCGCATAACGGTAACCTGACCAACGTTGAACAGCTGGCCAAGGAGATTTACGAATCTGACCTGCGCCACGTCAACACCAGCTCCGACTCGGAAGTGCTGCTCAACGTGTTTGCCCACGAGCTGGCCCAGCGCGGCAAGCTGCAGCCAACCGAAGAGGACGTGTTCGCTGCCGTCACTGACGTGCACAACCGTTGCGTCGGTGGCTACGCCGTGGTGGCCATGGTCACCGGTTATGGCATCGTCGGCTTCCGTGACCCGCATGGCATCCGTCCGATCGTCTTCGGCCAACGTCATACTGACGAAGGCGTCGAGTACATGATCGCTTCCGAAAGCGTATCCCTGGACGTGCTGGGTTTCACCCTGATCCGCGACCTCGCGCCGGGCGAAGCGGTGTACATCACCGAAGACGGCAAGTTGCACACCCGTCAGTGCGCCGTGGCGCCGAAACTCACCCCGTGCATCTTCGAGCACGTCTACCTGGCGCGTCCGGATTCGATCATCGACGGTGTTTCGGTCTACAAGGCGCGTCTGCGCATGGGCGAGAAGCTGGCCGAGAAGATCCTGCGCGAGCGTCCTGAGCACGACATCGACGTGGTGATCCCGATTCCGGACACCAGCCGCACCGCTGCGCTTGAGCTGGCGAACCACTTGGGCGTCAAGTTCCGCGAAGGCTTCGTGAAGAACCGCTACATCGGCCGTACCTTCATCATGCCGGGCCAGGCTGCACGCAAGAAGTCGGTGCGCCAGAAGCTCAACGCCATCGAGCTGGAGTTCCGCGGCAAGAACGTGATGCTGGTGGATGACTCCATCGTGCGCGGCACTACCTGCAAGCAGATCATCCAGATGGCCCGCGAAGCCGGTGCGAAGAACGTGTACTTCTGTTCCGCAGCACCTGCCGTGCGTTACCCGAACGTGTACGGCATCGACATGCCGAGCGCCCATGAGCTGATCGCTCACAACCGTTCGACCCAGGACGTGGCCGACCTGATCGGCGCTGATTGGCTGATCTACCAGGACCTGCCGGACCTGATCGAGGCGGTTGGTGGTGGCAAAATCAAGATCGACCAGTTCGACTGCGCCGTGTTTGACGGCAAGTATGTGACCGGTGATGTCGACGAGGCCTACCTGAACAAGATCGAGCAGGCGCGTAACGACTCGTCGAAGATCAAGACCCAGGCGGTCAGCGCGATCATCGACCTGTACAACAACTGAGTGACAACCGGCCCTGAGGGGCCGGTTTTGTATCTTAAATAAAGAATTGAGTAAGGAGTCGCAGCATGAGTCAGGAATGGGATGCCGGTCGGTTGGACAGCGACCTCGATGGCGTAGCTTTCGATACCCTGGCTGTGCGCGCCGGCCAGCACCGCACCCCGGAAGCTGAGCACGGTGACCCGATGTTCTTCACTTCCAGCTATGTGTTCCGCACGGCGGCCGATGCTGCTGCGCGCTTTGCTGGCGAAGTGCCGGGCAACGTGTATTCGCGTTATACCAACCCGACCGTGCGCGCGTTCGAAGAGCGTCTCGCGGCACTGGAAGGCGCTGAGCAGGCGGTGGCCACGGCCACTGGCATGGCGGCGATCCTGGCGGTGGTGATGAGCCTGTGCAGTGCCGGCGACCATGTACTGGTGTCGCGCAGTGTGTTCGGTTCGACCATCAGCCTGTTCGAGAAGTACTTCAAGCGCTTCGGTATCGAAGTGGACTACGTGCCCCTGGCGGATCTTTCCGGTTGGGATGCGGCGATCAAGGCCAACACCAAGTTGCTGTTCGTCGAGTCGCCGTCCAATCCATTGGCCGAGCTGGTGGATATCGCTGCGTTGTCCGAAGTGGCGCATGCCAAGGGCGCGATGCTGGTCGTCGACAACTGCTTCTGCACCCCGGCGCTGCAACAGCCGTTGAAGCTGGGGGCGGACATTGTCGTGCATTCGGCGACCAAGTTCATCGACGGCCAGGGCCGTTGCATGGGCGGTGTGGTTGCAGGCCGTAGCGAGCAGATGAAAGAAGTCGTCGGTTTCCTGCGTACGGCCGGCCCGACCTTGAGCCCGTTCAATGCGTGGATCTTCCTCAAGGGCCTCGAGACCCTCAACCTGCGGATGAAGGCCCACTGCGCCAACGCCCAGGCTTTGGCTGAGTGGCTGGAGCAGCAGGACGGTATCGAAAAGGTGCATTACGCCGGTCTCAAGAGCCACCCGCAACATGAGTTGGCCCAGCGCCAGCAGCGTGGTTTCGGGGCGGTGGTGAGCTTTGAGGTGAAGGGCGGTAAAGAAGGCGCCTGGCGCTTTATCGATGCGACCCGTCTGATCTCCATCACTGCCAACCTGGGTGACAGCAAGACCACCATTACTCATCCGAGTACCACTTCCCATGGTCGTCTGGCACCGCAGGAGCGTGAAGCGGCTGGTATCCGTGACAGCCTGATCCGCATTGCGGTCGGCCTGGAAGATGTTGCTGACTTGCAAGCTGACCTGGCTCGCGGGCTGGCGGCCTTGTGATCGAGTGGTCCATGGAGGCTGCGGCAGCCAGTAACGGGCGCGTCGCGCTGGTGACGGGCGCGGCGCGCGGCATTGGCCTCGGGATTGCTGCGTGGCTGATCAGCGAAGGCTGGCAGGTGGTGTTGACCGACCTGGACCGTGAGCGCGGCTCCAAGGTGTCCAAGGTGCTGGGTGATAACGCCTGGTTTATCAGCATGGACGTGGCCGACGAAAAGCAGGTGGCCCAAGGTGTTGCCGAGGTATTGGGGCAGTTTGGGCGCCTGGACGCATTGGTCTGCAATGCAGCGGTGGCTGACCCGCGCAATATCACCCTGGAAAGCCTCGACCTGGCGTACTGGAATCGAGTGCTTGCGGTGAATCTCAGTGGGCCGATGTTGCTGGCCAAGCATTGTGCGCCTTACCTGCGCGCCCATGGCGGGGCCATCGTCAACCTGGCATCGACCCGGGCTCGCCAGTCTGAGCCGGACACCGAAGCGTACGCGGCGAGCAAGGGTGGCCTGCTGGCCCTTACGCACGCCCTGGCAATGAGCTTGGGCCCGGAAGTGCGGGTCAATGCAGTCAGCCCTGGCTGGATCGATGCGCGTGATCCGGCGGCGCGTCGCGCCGAGCCGTTGAGTGATGCTGATCATGCGCAACATCCGGCGGGCAGGGTAGGCACTGTAGAAGACGTGGCGGCGATGGTCGCGTGGCTGCTGTCCCGTCAGGCGGGGTTTGTTACCGGACAAGAGTTTGTCGTGGACGGTGGCATGAGCAAGAAGATGATTTACAGCGAGTAGGGCGGGTAGCCGTCTTGAAGCATTTTTGTCTTTTTCAGAAAAACTTCAAGCAGGCTATTGACTTAGGTCCGATACCTGCGTAAATTTCGCGGCCTCAACGAAGCAAAGGGTGATTAGCTCAGCTGGGAGAGCATCTGCCTTACAAGCAGAGGGTCGGCGGTTCGATCCCGTCATCACCCACCACTTCTTGAGAGTTTTGCCCCAGGGCAAGACGCAACGTTAAAGGTTGCACCGACGCGCAGCGGTAGTTCAGTCGGTTAGAATACCGGCCTGTCACGCCGGGGGTCGCGGGTTCGAGTCCCGTCCGCTGCGCCATATTTTCCAGGTCTGATTCGTCGGGCTTGAGATTGAAAAGCCTAGGCTGATCGATCAGATGTTTAAAGACGGTTGAGGGTTTTACGCTCAGCCCGTCAAGCGATACGCAGCGGTAGTTCAGTCGGTTAGAATACCGGCCTGTCACGCCGGGGGTCGCGGGTTCGAGTCCCGTCCGCTGCGCCATATCTGCCTCAAGGCCCACTGAACGCCTTGAAGCGCAAAGCAAGCCTCTGGCTACTTTGATCCGATAGCAAATACCCTGGTCGAAAGACCGGGGTTTTTTGTGTCTGTGATTTGGTGGTTCATGACGGGCGCCGGCTTGCCGGCGCCCATCGCGCTGTCAGAAACCCAGCTTGTCCCGCAGCCCGTAGTACCAGGCGCCCATTGCCGCGAACGGCGTACGCAACAGTTGCCCGCCCGGGAACGGGTAGTGCGGCAGGTCGGCAAACGCGTCAAAACGCTCTGCCTGGCCTCTGAGTGCCTCCGCCAGTACCTTGCCGGCCAGGTGCGTATACGTGACGCCATGGCCACTGCAGCCCTGTGAGTAGTAGATGTTGTCGCCCAGGCGTCCCACCTGCGGCAGGCGCGACAGGGTCAGCAGGAAATTGCCGGTCCAGGCGTAGTCGATCTTTACGTCCTTGAGCTGTGGGAAGGCCTTGAGCATCTTCGGACGGATGATCGCCTCGATATTTGCCGGGTCGCGCGCGCCATACACCACGCCACCGCCGAAAATCAGGCGCTTGTCGCTGGTGAGGCGGTAGTAGTCGAGTAGGTAGTTACAGTCTTCTACGCAGTAATCCTGCGGCAGCAGGGTTTTTGCCAGTTCGTCACCCAGCGGGGCGGTAGTGATCACTTGCGTGCCGCAGGGCATCGACTTGGCTGCCAGCTCCGGCACCAGGTTGCCCAGGTAGGCATTGCCCGCGACGATAATGAACTTGGCCCTGACCTTGCCCTCGGCGGTATGCACCACTGGGTTGGCGCCGCGCTCGATTCGCACGGCTGCCGATTGCTCGTAGATTGTGCCGCCCAGAGATTCCACGGCCGCCGCTTCGCCGAGTGCCAGGTTGAGCGGGTGGATGTGGCCGCCGCTCATGTCCAGCAAACCGCCCACATAGTTGTCGCAGGCCACCACTTCGCGGATACGGCGCTCGTCCAGCAACTCCAGCTGCGTATGGCCGTAGCGCTCCCACAGGCGCTTCTGCGACTCCAGATGGCCCATGTGCTTGCTGTTGAGTGCTGCGAATACGCCGCCGTCCTTCAGGTCGCACTGGATCTGATACTTGGCTACCCGTTCGCGGATGATCCTGCCGCCTTCGAATGCCATCTCACCCAGCAACTGCGCCTGTTTGGGTCCGACGCTGCGCTCGATCACATCGATATCACGGCTGTAGCTGTTGACTATCTGCCCACCGTTGCGGCCCGAGGCGCCAAACCCCACCTTGGCGGCTTCCAGCACTGTCACGCGAAAACCGTTCTCCAGCAGGAACAGCGCGCTGGACAGGCCGGTGTAGCCAGCGCCAATCACGCACACATCGGTTTCGACCTCACCTTGCAGCACTGGGCGAGGCGGAACGGCATTCGCGGACGCAGCGTAATACGACTGGGGGTAGGGGGTGTTCGCCATCCTGGAACCTCTGTTTTATATTTTTTACGAGTGCGTCGATCCTACCTGAGTTGAAAATTGCCTGCCAGCCACCCGAAATCCACGGGTATGCTCCGCGCAAATAAAAAATTCGCATATTCATAGGGTTAGCTGCAAAAAAGATGTTGACACCCCTCCGGAATTCCGTAGAATGCCGCCTCACAGCAGGCACGTAGCTCAGTTGGTTAGAGCACCACCTTGACATGGTGGGGGTCGTTGGTTCGAGTCCAATCGCGCCTACCAAACAAAATCCGCTCTGCTGGGCGGTCTAGAAGGGCTCACCGAAAGGTGGGCCCTTTTTTGTTGACTGCGATTTGCAAACTTTTGCAAAACTCTCACCACCCACAAAAATTATTGGTTCGCAGCAACAATTTTTCTTGTTGGACACCCCCGCCCGCAGGCAGCAAAGTTGCCGCCACTGACGCTCGACCTTCCGGGTCAACAATAAAAAACCGAGCCGACCGCACGCCACTTCTTGCTGTGAACCCCTTGTTCACATCCTGCTCCCATGGCGCCGCATCGCGCATTCCAAGGACCTTACCGTCATGCAAACTGTTGTGAACTTATGGCCGTTGATCGGCGTACTTGTGATCGTGGTTGGCTTTGTCTTGCGATTCAACCCTCTGTTGGTGGTCACCGCCGCCGCTATCGTCACTGGGCTTGCTGCCCATTTCCCACTGGAAAAAATCCTCGCCACCATGGGCGATGGCTTCCTTCAGACCCGTGCCCTGCAATTGATTTTGTTGTTGCCCCTGGCGGTCATCGGTCTGCTGGAGCGCCACGGATTGCGCTTGCATGCGCAGAACTGGATTGCACGGTTCGAACGCGCCACGGTCGGGCGTTTGTTGATCATCTATCTGTTTGTACGCGAATCCACCGCCGCCATGGGGTTGACCAGTCTGGGTGGGCACCCACAGATGGTGCGTCCGTTGCTCGCACCGATGGCCGAGGGTGCCGCGGAAAAACGCTACGGCAAGCTGCCGGACAAGCTGCGCCACAAGGTGTTGGCCATGTGCGCCGCGACGGATAACGTCGGACTATTTTTTGGCGAAGATATCTTTGTTGCCTTTGGCGCCATCGCGTTGATGCACACCTTCCTGCTCGGTTCGGGGATAGATGTGGAGCCGCTGCATATTGCGGTGTGGGGCATTCCTACGGCGATTTGCGCCTTCATCATCCATGCGATCCGTCTGCATCGGTTTGACCGAAGGCTCACTCGTGAGATGGCGCCTACCGCTACGCCAGTGGAGGCCGCGCAATGATTATTTCCATTCAATACCTGTACTGGCTGGCCGGCGTTCTGCTGCTGATCACCGCAGGCATGATCCTGATGGACCGCACTCATCCAAAGCGCTGGTCCAGTGCGTTGTTCTGGTTGCTGTTCGCTATTCCGTTCCTGATCGGTGAGCGCCTGCCATCGGTGGCAATCGGCGCTGGCGTCGTAGTGATGGCATTGATTGCCGGCATGGGCGGCGTCGGCCGTGGCAAGCATGCCGAACTGCATGACAAGGCCTCTCGCGCCAGTGCCGGTCGCCTGGGCCACAAGCTGTTCATTCCTGCGTTGGCGATTCCGCTGACCACGGTGATCGGCTCTGTATTGCTCAAGCACACCGAGATTGGCGGTGTGCCGCTGCTGGACCCGAAAAACACCACCTTCGTCTCCCTCGGTATCGGCTGCTTGATCGCACTTGGCCTGGCCTGCTGGCTCACCCGTGATACGCCGGTGCAAGCCTTGCGCGAATCCCGCCGTCTCACTGAAGCCCTTGGCTGGGCGATGGTGCTTCCGCAAATGCTGGCGATGCTCGGCTTGCTGTTTAATGAGGCTGGGGTCGGTACGGCTGTTGCGCATGTCACCACCACCTACATCAACCTGGATTTCAAGTTGGTGGCAGTGATGGTCTATGTATTGGGCATGGCTTTGTTTACGGTGATCATGGGGAATGGTTTTGCGGCGTTCCCGGTGATGACGGGCGGTGTCGGCGTGCCGGTGCTGGTGGGTATCTACGGCGGGAATCCAGCGGTGATGGCGGCGATTGGCATGTTCTCCGGCTACTGCGGCACATTGATGACGCCGATGGCCGCCAACTTCAATATCGTGCCTGCTGCGTTGCTGGAACTGCCGGACAAGAACGCGGTGATCAAGGCTCAACTGCCCACGGCGTTGATGATGTTGGTGGTCAATATTGTGCTGCTCTACCTGTTGATGTGAGGCCAGGATGCAAATCGTATTGCTGACGGGCTTTGAGCCCTTTGATAAAGACTTGGTTAATCCGTCCTGGGAGGCTGTGCGCCAACTGGACGGCGTGCAGCTGGAGGCCGGTGTGCAGATTGTTGCCCGTCAATTGCCTTGCGCATTTGCCACGGCGGGTGGGGGCCTGACCCGCCTGATCGACGAATTGCATCCGGCGATGGTGATCGCCACTGGCCTGGGGCCCGGTCGTAGCGATATCTCCATCGAACGGGTAGCGATCAATGTCAACGATGCGCGTATCCCCGATAACCTGGGCGAGCAGCCTGTCGATACGCCGGTCCTGGCTGACGGCCCGGTGGCCTACTTCACGACGCTGCCGATCAAGGCGATGGTCAAGGCCGTGCGTGAAGCGGGAGTCGCGGCCTCGGTTTCGCAGACGGCGGGGACCTTTGTGTGTAACCAAGTTTTTTATCTATTGCAGCATGCTCTCGCTGGGTCGCAAGTGCGCAGTGGCTTTATTCATGTACCGTTTCTGCCGGAGCAGGTAACGGGGTCGCAGCGGCCTTCAATGGAGCTGGGTAAAATGGTTGCGGGATTGCAGGCGGCTGTACTGACGGCGTGGCAAACACCTGTGGATGCAGTGGAAGTGGGCGGGCAGGTCAGTTGACCGGCCCAGCGCTCCTCACATTGCAAACAATCGGGTGAGCCCGAAGGTGATGGCGCAAGCCAGGCCAGTCATTGCAAATGCGGTCGCCACGTACCACTTGATAAGGTTCAGTTCAGTGGTTGCCAAGTCTGCCTTGGAAGCAAAGTGCTTATCCATGGCGTCTGCCTTGCTCGAAACGGTGATCAGCTTCTCGTTCATTTCAGCCAGCCCCTTTTCCAGTAAACCTAATCGTAGTTCCATTCCCGAATCTCCCTTGTTTTTACCGTTGCCGGCTCTACCTTGAGCCCGTTGGGAGTAAGAGTAGTGTGGCTTTCGTCCAGGGGTAAGGGACAAACCTTTGCAAAATAACACCGGGGGGCGGCTGCTCAGTCTTCCCGCTTCGGAAAGAACAAATCAAAACACGTCACCCCTGCCTCACTGCTCACGCTGTATTGCCCGTTATGCAACTGCATGATGGTCGCCACAATGGACAAGCCCAGCCCATTGGATTGCGCTGACCGTTCTCGTGATTCATCCACCCGGTAAAAACGTTCGAACAGTCGCGGCAGATGCTCGGCAGCGATGGTCTCGCCGTGGTTGCTGACGCTCAGATGAATGCCGCCGTTATTGGGAGTCGCCTGTATCACCAGCTCAGTGCTCGGCGCCCCATATTTGATGGCGTTGGCACACAGGTTCGCCAGGGCCCTGCGCAGTAGCATCGGCTCCGCCCAGATCACCCCGTCGCCTTCAGCACGAATGCTGATATCCATATCTCCCGCCAAGCCTTCAAAGTACTCGGCGATGCGTTCCACTTCATCGGCGGCGTTGAGTTCCTGACGCTGGCGCAGTGCGCTGGCCGGGTCGGTGCGCGCCAGGAACAGCATGTTGTCGAGCATCCGCGCCAGGCGTTCAAGCTCTTCGACATTGGAGGCCAGCAACTGCTGGTAGCTCTCGATGCTGCGGTGCTGTTGCAGGGCGACCTGGGTTTCTCCCAGCAGGTTATTGATGGGCGTGCGCAGTTCGTGGGCCATGTCGGTAGACACTTGGCCCAGTTGGACAAAGCCTTTGGCCAGCCGCTCCAGCATGGTGTTGAACGAGTCAATCATCGGCAGCAGTTCTTTTGGCGCGCCATGGCTGTCGAGGCGTTCGGCGAGGTTGCCGACGCCGATGCCTTGGGCGTGCCGGGCCAGGCGACGTAACGGTACAAGTCCACGATGCACCAGCAGATAACCGGCCACCGCCAGGATGATTGCGGCGATGCTCGCCAGGATGTAAACGCTCAAGCGATAGCTGGCCAGCATGGCGGTGCGCTCGGTCATCAGGCGCCCCGTGGTGACTTGCAGGCTGCCCAGGTCGCCAGAGTCGATGGACGCGGCCACGGTCGCGAACGGCACACCGTTAATGCTGGGGAAGTGGTGCACATCAGCAAACGTCAGCTCGTGGTTCTTGGACACCGGGGGAACGGAAGGCAGGTCGATGTTACCGGGATTGACCGTCAGCAATGGTTTTTGCCCAGGCGCGGCGATGCTCAGTACCGATTCACGGTTGCCCAGCATGTTTTGGAACAACTCCGGCTTGGTTTTGATCAGGTCGACCGTGTTGCTGTCATTGAGCAAGTTGCGCAGTTGGTCGACGCGGGAAATCAAGGCCGCATCGTCCCGCTTGATCAACTCTCGCTCCAGCTCGCGGTACAGCGCCACACCCAGGGTAGCAAGCAAGGCGAAGGCAAGCAGGGCGAAGATCAGCGCCAGACGCAGCGTCAGGGAATAGTGGCGACGTTTGTTCATGGCTGGGTATCGAAGCGGTAGCCGATACCGCGCACGCTGTGGATCAGCTTGAGCTGGAACGGGTCGTCGATTTTCAAGCGCAGGCGCCGCACGGCAACGTCGACCACATTGGTGTCGCTATCGAAGTTCATATCCCATACCCGCGACGCGATCAGTGAGCGCGACAGCACCTGGTCCTGGTGAGTTGCGAACAGGTGCAGCAGGGCGAACTCTTTATTGGTCAGGGTAATGCGCGTGCCGGCGCGGGACACGCGGCGCTTCAGTACGTCGATTTGCAGGTCGGCGATCTGCAGTTGTTCCTCGTCTCGGCTCGGGCCGCGACGGGTCAGGGTACGCAAGCGTGCCACCAGCTCGGCGAAGGAAAACGGCTTGATCAGATAATCATCAGCGCCCAGTTCGAGGCCCTTGATACGGTCGGCGATATCATCGCGGGCCGTCAGAAAAAGTACCGGTGTGTCGGCTTCCTTGCGCAGGCGGCGCAGCACTTCCCAGCCGTCCATTTTCGGCATCATCACATCCAGCACGATCACGTCGAACGGTGTTTCCAGGGCTTGGTGCAAGCCGTCCACGCCATCACGGGCGAGGCTGACGGAATAGCCCAGTTCCTGCAGGCCATTGAGCAGGTAATTGCCGGCCTTGGGTTCGTCTTCGACTACGAGGATGTTCATGGGAAATGCCCTGTCTCAATGCGTGGCGCAAGTGTAGCCCGATCAATTGTCACTGGCGCAACCGATGCCCTGCACCTGATAGTCCAACACGTGTTCGCGGCCTTGGCTGTCGAGGTAGTTGAGGCGTGCGGGGACGATGCCGCATTGGCCATAGGTGTCGGTGCTCGACAAGACTTTGGCCACGTCCAGATGGACGAAGAAGCCGGTTTTGTCGTGGATCACGGGTTCGGCGGCAAACACGGAGCCGGTAGCGAGCAAAGCGGCAAAGCCGAGGATAAACAGTTTCATGGCGGTATCTCTCTTAACGGGTTGGCTGCCAGGTCATGGCAGTGACTTCACAGTAACCAGGGGCCCCGAACAGCCAACCAACAGGATGATGACAAGTTTGTAATGCAAGGCTTAAGGCTGGCGGCCCGAGGCTTCGAGGATCAGATCCGTGATTTCCTTGGCGTGGGACACCAGTGATAAATGGCTCGATGGCAGCTCGATGGTGCTGGCGTTCATGCGCTTGGCGAGGAAGCGCTCCAGGTCCGGGTTGATGGTTTGGTCATTCGCTGACACCGCGTACCAGGATGGCTTGGTGTGCCAGGCGGCATTGACGGTGCGGCCGCTGAACAGGGTCTTGGTGATGGGTTGTTGCACGGCGTACAGTTCCATGGCCTTGGCGTGCGGCACATCGGCGGCGAAATACTTGAGGAAGGCGTCCTGGCTCAGGGTGAGGTAGCCGTCATGGTCTTCGACGCCGGCGCGCACCGGCATGGTTGGGTATTTGGCAGAGAGGGCGACGAAGTCTTCGTTGGCATCTGGAGCCCGGGCGGCCACGTAGACCAGCGAACTGACTTTCGGATTGACTCCGGCGTCGCTGACCACAGTGCCGGCGTAGGAGTGGCCGACCAGCACGGTAGGGCCGTCTTGTTGATCCAGTACGCGGTTGGTGGCGGCGACATCGTCGGCCACTGAGGTCAGCGGGTTCTGCACGGCAGTGACGTGCAGCCCGGCTGCCTGCAGGCGGGTAATCACCTCGGACCAGCTCGAGCCGTCAGCCCAGGAGCCATGTACCAGCACCACGTTATTGGCTTTGACCGGCGCGACGGTGCCGGCCATGGCAGTGCCGGTGCCCAGCATCAGCAGGCTGGCGGCGATCAGGCAGAGTTTGCTTGCAGGTTTCATGGGTGGACCCTTTTCATCAGTGGGAAGTGACGTCATCCGATGTGGGTGACTGACGGCTCCACTGTATGAAGTGAGGGTGCTGGCAAGACTTACAGCTTCATTACAAACCTGTAATGCAATCCAGGTTCCTAGCGTTTACAAGAGGCGAGGTGATCCGTAGATTGCATCGGGCCCGTCATTTGTTACCACCCCAGAGGAAGCCACGCAGTGTCCAACCGAGGTTCAGCCGTGTTCAACCGCCGTTACCGTGCCTTTCTGTTTGATATGGATGGGACGTTGCTCAACTCCATTGCTGCCGCGGAGCGCGTGTGGAGCATCTGGGCGCAGCGCCATGGTTTGGATGTGCCAGCGTTCTTGAAGACCATCCACGGTGCCCGCGCAATCGACACCATCACGCGCCAGGCATTGCCTGGGGTCGATCCTGAGGTCGAGTCACAGTGGATCACCGAGGCGGAAATCAATGACGTGCAAGGCGTTGTCGCGATTCCCGGTGCTGTCACGTTCCTGAACAACCTGCCGGGCGATCAATGGGCGCTGGTAACGTCGGCCCCCAGGGAGTTGGCGCTGCGTCGCCTGCAGGCGGCGGGTATAACGCCGCCGGCGGTGTTGGTCACCGCCGAAGATGTTGCCGTCGGCAAGCCAGACCCCGCCTGTTACGTGCTGGGGGCACAACGCCTGGGCGTACCTGTGCAGGACTGCCTGGTGTTTGAAGATGCAGCGGTAGGCATTCGTGCGGGAGAGGCAGCAGGGGCGGATGTGATGGTGGTGACGTCGACGCATCACGCGCCCATGCTCACCGAGCATCCTTCCATCGAGGGGTACGAGCAGCTGAGGGTGCAGTGCGACGCGGACAGTTTGCTGTACTTGCAGAGCGGAGCAGCCTGAAACCCCTGCGCTGCGACTATGCGCGTCCTCGCCAGATCGTGTTGTGGTCCTGCGAGCTGGCACGACATCAGCGTGTCGCTTGCCGGCACAACCTGCGTTGAACGGCTTTTTGGATAGGTTTGAGGCAAAACAGGAACAAGTAGCCGCCGAGCAGCAGCGTCAGGTCCAGCCAGGAGCGGGGGGCGTCGTTATCGGGGCCTTCAATTAAATACCTCAGGCCATAGGCCAGCCCCACGAAAACCAACCCTATCAAAAGAGCGATCATCCAGGACCTGTAGGCAAAGGGTGGTGCGGTCATAGGCCTCATCGTCGTGCTCCAGAATGCACACGGATGGCTGAGTGTCAGTCAGAAGATTCGGCCGTGAATGAAACAACAAGTTCCAGGCGTGAAGACAGTTTCATCTTTCCATGAAGATGAACACATTGGCGCCGTCAGTCACGCAACAACGATCAGAGCAGTCCGAAGAAGTTTTCGCCAGCCGTTACAGTAAACGAAAAGGCTGGCTACTGAGGGCGCTTCAAGGCGTCTGGTTTTTATCCGGGGCAGTCAGGCCGGCCTGGATGCGCTGGTAGATCTCCTCGCGATGCACGGCAACATCCTTGGGTGCGTTGATGCCGATTCGTACTTGCTGGCCGCTTACGCCCAGAATGGTGATCGTGATGTCATCACCGATGTTTATGCTTTCACCAACTTTGCGGGTGAGTATAAGCATGGACTTCTCCTTGATTACTTTTAAGGACACATGTTTCAGACAGGGCAGGTGTCGGATGTGTGTAGCTTACTGCTAAGCGCTTCCCTGTGACTGCCTCTTTTAGGACGCATAGAGGCGACATTAATTCCCATGGCGGCATCATACAGGTCTGCGATACATGATTCGCATTGTTTAAGCCAACGTTTATGACGGCCAGAATAGACAGTGAATGATAAAGTCGCCTCTTTATCTTTGAAGGAGCAGGGCAGTGCGTAAAGTAGCGATGGCAATTGCGGTGTTGGCATTGGCCGGTTGTGGTGAAGGCAAAAGCGTCGAGGCGCCCAAGCCCAAGCCTGCCGTGACCGAGAGCCAACCCCAGACCGGAGCGATTGCCGCCCAGGAATGGGACGTGTGGGTCGGCCCGCCGGACCACAAGTTGCAGGCGATCACCGACCTTACAGCCTGGCTGCTGGAGCATGGTTTCAATTTTTACATCGTGAAAGTGGATGGCAAGGACGAAGTCCTGCTGGGACCGTTCGCAACCAAGGCGGAAGCCGAGGCCAAACAGACCCTGCTCAACGAGAAAATGGCCCGTGCCAAGAAAACCGACACCGTGTCAGAGGTCATCGAGCACAAGGCCGCCCAGTAAAGACAGAGTGGGCGGGAGTACCGCCCACGTTCAACCGCAGGCTTTGAGATTCACCGGCCCGACGAACTCATTGCCGCGTCCCATCACGCAGGCCACGGTCTGGTTGCGTTGACGCTCCCAGGTTTGCACCGGGTAGGTCTTGTTCCAGGCTTCGTACAGTTGGCGGTCCTGTTTCGACAGGCGCAACCCGTACTGCTTGCTCATGTAGAAATACGTGCGGGCGATCATTCCCCGAATGGAGGGGCGCGGCATGACCTTCTTGGCCTTGAAATCCACCTGGGTCAGGCAGGAGCCGTACTGCCCGCTTTGCACTGGCAGCCAACCAAAACTGAAGTTGTTACGGTCACCATTGACCTCGCCGATGCTCGGCACCAGGTTGTGCAGGTCGGCTTCGGCACGCTTGAACACGTCGTCACGGCGTGTGCAGTTTTTGCGCCCACCGTCCTGCCAGCACTGGCGCTGATGCCCGATCTGCCAGGCCGGAACGATATGTTCCCACTCAATGCGCGCGGCGCGGTTGGCGTTTTTGCGTGGTACGTAGCCGCAGGCCTTCAAGTCCACACGGTTGCCGGTGTACTTGCAGCCGCAATAAAACTCGGTGGATTGTGGGGCGTAGAGCTTCCAGGCGACTTTCTTGGCTTCGCTGAAGGTTCGGGGCGCCTGGGCGTGAGCGGTGACGGCAAAAAACAGGCAACACACCGCGATAAAACGAACACTCATTGAATCAATCTTCCTTCGGCACAACCCAGAAAATCTGCACGCCACCATCGTCCCGATAGGCGAGGGTGACGTTGTCGTTCTCGGCGATTTCCTCCAGCAAGCGCGCCCATTCATCCTCTGGCTCGTCCGGCAAACGGAAGATCAACGCCGCCTTGGCTTTCTGGGCATTGGTCGAATTGATGATCTTTTGTACGCGAACGGCGAGGCGTGTGTAGGCATCGGGTGGGGTTGGCGCTGCGGAAGAGGACTTTGCCACGGAGTGTTCCTTAAAAATCTGTACGCACATACAGTATTTAACTGTAGGCGTTTTCGCAACTACTTAGATTTCAAGAAGTCCGTCTGACAGCAAATCGGGTAATTTGGCGTAGGGCGAAGGGGTTTTAAACGAGGGGGAGAGCAGGAGCGGATAGAACCGCCCCTGCCGAGGTGTTACCGGGAATCAATATTCCCAGAACATCCGTTGCAGCTCTTTGCTGTCCTGGGTCTTGGTCAGGGCGACCATCGCCAGGATGCGGGCTTTCTGTGGGTTCAGGTCATGTGCAGCCACCCAGTCGTACTTGTCGTCCGGTTGTTCGGCGTTACGCAGAACGAAACCACCGGCATTCACGTGGGAAGAACGGATGATCTGAACGCCTTGCTTGCGCAGTTCCTGCAGGGCAGGCACCACCTTGGAAGACACCGAGCCATTACCGGTGCCGGCATGGATGATGGCTTTCGCGCCAGCTTGGGCCAGGGCTTTGACCGCAGTGTCGCTCACGTTGCCATAGCCATAGGCGATTTCAACGTCAGGCAGGCTCTTGATGCTTTTGATGTCGAATTCCGAATCCATGGTGTGACGCTTGGCTGGCAAGCGGAACCAGTAGGATTTGCCTTCAACCACCATGCCCAGCGGGCCCCATGGGCTCTTGAACGCCTCGGTCTTGATATTGATCATCTTGCTGACGTCGCGACCCGACTGGATCTCGTCGTTCATGGTGACCAGCACGCCTTTGCCGCGCGCGTCTTTGCTGCCTGCCACGGCCACGGCGTTGTACAGGTTAAGCATGCCGTCTGCCGACATGGCGGTGCCTGGGCGCATGGAACCGACCACCACGATGGGCTTGTCGGTTTTTTCCACCAGGTTCAGGAAGTAGGCGGTTTCTTCCAGGGTGTCAGTACCGTGGGTGATCACGATGCCGTCCACGTCCTTGCTGTCGGCCAGTTCGGCGACGCGGCGACCCAGTTGCAGCAGGTTTTCATTGTTGATGCTTTCGGACGCAATTTGCATCACTTGCTCGCCGCGCACATTGGCGATCTGGCTAAGCTCAGGAACACCGGCAATCAATTGCTCGATACCGACTTTGGCCGCCTGGTAGGTGGCACTGTTGGCCGCACTGGCGCCAGCGCCGGCAATGGTGCCGCCGGTGGCGAGGATCACTACGTTGGACAGTTTGGTCTTGGATTCAACTTCCTTTGCCTGGGCGGCAAGGGGGAACAGCAGCAGGAGGGCTAACGCGCCCGGAACAAAGTTCTTCAGTGCAGATTTCATTATTTTTCTCTCTGGTTTTTGATGAGTGCTGTAGCAGGTTCATCTAGAACACCCGGGCGGTTCTGAATGCCACGAGGTGATGGGGTAGAGCAGGATCTGTACCAGGCTGATTGTGTTCGAGGTTATAAAATAACTTATTGATTTATAACAGTTTAATTTGAATTTTGATGAGTTGTGGGTAGGTGGGCGTCCGGCTTTCCGAACATCGGAACTTATTGCGTTCGGTTGTCCGAAAAAGTTGAGCGCCGACCCTTGGGGTTTGCATGAATAATGCGCCACAGACTGTCGTTTTAGAGAACGACCGGCAGCGTGCAATGTTTAACGGTGTCTATCGTCAGGCGCGAGGGAGGAGGTGGATGAAAGGCTGTTTTCAACCGTTGACAAATCTCGACAAGGTTCTCATAGTTTGAATAACGCAAACGTTTGCGAGATGTTTCACGGGGTGCTCCCTGAGTATCGTGACAGCTCGTATCAGCCACCCGGGTGGGAGGGCTGCCGAAGCGATCTTCGGTGCAAGCGTTGCTCACAATAATCATAAGATCGGAGTGAACCCATGAAGCTGCCATTTGCTGGACGCCTTCTTGCTGTCGCTGTGCTTGCCGCCGCATCCGCTGCCCTGCCTCTCTCCTCTGCATTTGCCGATGACGCTGCCAAACCCAAGGTTGGCCTGGTCATGAAATCCCTCGCCAACGAATTCTTCGTCACCATGCAAGACGGTGCCAAGACGTACCAGAAAGAACACGCCGCCGATTTCGACATGATCACCAACGGGATCAAGAACGAAACCGATACCAGCGCGCAGATCGATATCGTCAACCAGATGATCCTCGCCAAGGTCAATGCCATCGTCATCGCACCCGCCGATTCCAAGGCGCTGGTCACCGTGCTGAAGAAGGCTTCGGATGCCGGTATCAAAGTCGTCAACATCGACAACCGCCTGGACCCGGACGTGCTCAAAAGCAAAAACCTCGATATTCCTTTCGTAGGCCCGGACAACCGCAAAGGCTCCAAGCTGGTGGGCGACTACCTGGCCAAGCAACTGGCCTCGGGTGACAAGGTCGGCATCATCGAAGGCGTGCCGACGACCACCAACGCCCAACAGCGTACCGCAGGCTACAAGGATGCGATGGACGCTGCCGGCATGAAGATCGTCTCCACTCAATCGGGCAACTGGGAAATCGACCAGGGCCAGAAAGTCGCGTCCGCCATGCTGAGTGAGTACCCGGACCTCAAGGCCCTGCTGGCCGGTAACGACAACATGGCGTTGGGCGCTGTCTCCGCCGTACGTGCGGCAGGCAAGGCCGGCAAAGTACTGGTCGTGGGCTACGACAACATCGAAGCCATCAAGCCGATGTTGCAAGACGGCCGCGTACTCGCCACCGCTGACCAGGCCGCTGCCCAGCAAGCCGTGTTCGGTATCCAGAACGCGCTCAAGCTGGTCAAGGGTGAGAAAGTCGATGCCAAAGATGGCGTGATCGAAACCCCGGTCGAACTCGTCCTCAAGAAGTAATCCTGGCAGTACCCAACAGCGCTCGCTCGTCCTGAGCGGGCGCCTGGAGATTTTCCTATGTCATCTTCCGCCCCGAACGCTGTCCTCTCGGTCAGCGGTATCGGCAAGACCTATGCCCAGCCGGTTCTGTCCGACATCACCCTGACGCTCAATCGCGGGGAAGTGCTGGCGCTGACCGGTGAGAACGGCGCAGGCAAAAGCACCTTGTCGAAGATCATCGGCGGGCTGGTCACGCCGACCACCGGGCACATGCAGTTCAATGGCCAGGACTACCGCCCCGGCAGCCGCACCCAGGCCGAAGAGCTGGGCGTGCGCATGGTCATGCAGGAACTCAACCTGCTGCCGACGCTGACCGTCGCCGAAAACCTGTTCCTGGATAACCTGCCCAGCCACTGTGGCTGGATCAGCCGCAAGCAACTGCGCAAGGCTGCGATCGAGGCCATGGCCCAGGTCGGCCTGGATGCTATCGACCCGGATACTCTGGTCGGCAGCCTGGGCATTGGCCATCAGCAAATGGTCGAGATCGCCCGTAACCTGATCGGCGACTGCCATGTACTGATCCTCGACGAACCCACGGCCATGCTCACCGCCCGTGAAGTCGAGATGCTGTTTGAACAAATCACCCGCCTGCAGGCCCGGGGCGTGGCGATCATCTACATTTCACACCGGCTGGAAGAGCTGGCCCGTGTGGCCCAACGCATTGCGGTATTGCGCGACGGCAAGCTGGTCTGTGTCGAGCCGATGGCCAACTACAACAGTGAGCAATTGGTCACCTTGATGGTCGGTCGCGAGCTGGGCGAACACATCGACCTGGGCCCGCGCACCATTGGCGGCCCGGCCCTGACGGTGAAAGGCCTGACCCGCTCGGACAAGGTCCGCGACGTGTCCTTTGAAGTGCGTGCGGGCGAGATCTACGGCATTTCCGGCCTGATCGGTGCCGGTCGTACTGAACTGTTGCGCCTGATCTTCGGTGCTGACCTGGCCGACAGCGGCACCGTGGCGCTCGGCTCGCCGGCCCAGGTGGTGAGCATTCGCTCGCCGGTGGATGCGGTGGGCCACGGCATTGCCCTGATCACCGAGGACCGCAAGGGCGAAGGCTTGCTGCTGACTCAGTCCATCAGCGCCAATATCGCGCTGGGTAACATGCCGGAAATTTCCGGCGGTGGCGTGGTCAACAGCCGCAATGAAACCGCATTGGCCAAGCGCCAGATCGATGCCATGCGCATCCGCAGTTCCAGCCCGGCGCAGTTGGTTTCCGAGTTGTCCGGTGGTAACCAGCAGAAGGTGGTGATTGGCCGGTGGCTGGAGCGCGATTGCTCGGTGATGTTGTTCGATGAGCCGACCCGTGGCATCGACGTCGGTGCCAAATTCGATATTTATGCCTTGCTGGGCGAATTGACCCGCCAGGGCAAAGCGCTGGTGGTGGTGTCCAGCGACCTGCGTGAACTCATGCTGATTTGCGACCGCATCGGTGTGTTGTCCGCCGGGCGCTTGATCGAGACCTTCGAGCGCGACAGCTGGACCCAGGACGAATTGCTCGCCGCCGCCTTTGCCGGCTATCAAAAACGTGATGCGCTGCTCAATGACGCAGTGCTTAGGGATACCCCATGAAAACCACAACTTCCCCCGGCAAGACTGGCGGCAACTTCTACGGCCTGGGCACCTACCTGGGCCTGGCGGGCGCCTTGCTGGCGATGATCGCGCTGTTCTCGGTGCTCAGCGACCACTTCCTGTCCTACGACACCTTCAGCACGTTGGCCAACCAGATTCCGGACCTGATGGTGCTGGCGGTCGGCATGACCTTTATCCTGATCATCGGCGGCATCGACCTGTCGGTGGGCTCGGTGCTGGCCCTGGCGGCGTCGGCCGTCAGCGTGGCGATTCTCGGCTGGGGCTGGAGCGTATTGCCGGCCGCCGTGCTGGGCATGGGTTGTGCGGCATTGGCCGGTACAATTACCGGCTCGATCACCGTGGCCTGGCGCATTCCGTCATTTATCGTGTCCCTCGGTGTGCTGGAAATGGCCCGTGGCGTGGCGTACCAGATGACTGGCTCGCGCACCGCCTACATCGGTGATTCATTTGCCTGGCTGTCCAACCCGATTGCCTTTGGCATCTCGCCGTCGTTCATCATTGCCTTGCTGGTGATTATCGCCGCGCAGCTTGTATTGACGCGTACCGTGTTTGGTCGTTATCTGATCGGTATCGGCACCAACGAAGAGGCCGTACGCCTGGCGGGGATCAATCCCAAGCCCTACAAGATTCTGGTGTTCAGCCTTATGGGTCTGCTGGCTGGTGTGGCCGCACTGTTCCAGATTTCGCGCCTGGAAGCCGCGGACCCGAATGCGGGCTCCGGTCTGGAGCTGCAAGTGATCGCCGCAGTGGTGATCGGCGGCACCAGCCTGATGGGCGGGCGCGGCTCGGTGATCAGTACCTTTTTTGGTGTATTGATTATTTCGGTATTGGCCGCCGGCCTGGCGCAGATCGGTGCCACGGAGCCCACGAAACGCATCATTACCGGTGCCGTGATCGTGATTGCCGTGGTCCTCGATACCTACCGCAGCCAGCGCGCCAGTCGGCGAGGCTGAGCCATGGCAACGATCAAGGATGTGGCGGCGCTTGCAGGTATTTCCTACACCACGGTGTCCCATGTGGTGAACAAGACGCGCCCGGTCAGCGAGCCGGTACGTATCAAGGTCGAAGCGGCGATCAAACAGCTCGACTACGTGCCCAGCGCCGTCGCGCGTTCGCTCAAGGCCAAGACCACGGCCACCATCGGTTTGCTGGTGCCCAACAGTCTCAACCCGTATTTCGCGGAATTGGCCCGAGGTATCGAGGATTACTGTGAGCGTAATGGCTACTGCGTGATTCTTTGCAATTCCGACGACAACGCCGAAAAACAGCGTAACTATTTGCGCGTGTTGTTGGAAAAGCGCATCGACGGTTTGATCGTGACCTCGGTGGGCGGCGACGACAGCGGTCTTGCCGCGGGTTTGAGCGCGGTGCGTACGCCCATGGTGATTGTTGACCGGGCGCTGGATGGCATTGACGTGGACCTGGTGCGTATCGACCATGAGGAGGGCGCCTACCTGGCGACCCGGCACTTGCTCGAACTGGGCCACCGAGACATCGCCTGCATCGGTGGTCCGGCCCATACTCGTGTCGCGCAGATGCGTCTGGCGGGGTATCACCGCGCGCTGCATGAGGCTGGCGTGGCAGTGGCAGACAATCGCACCCAGGAAAGCGACTTCACCAGCACAGGCGGGTATGCCGCCGCTGTCCAGTTATTGGCGCACAATCCGCCCAGCGCGATTTTTGCCAGTAACGACATGATCGGTTTCGGCGTGTTGCGCGCAGCAGCCGAGCGCAATATCCGCGTGCCGGGCGAGCTGTCAGTGATCGGTTTCGATGACATTCAAATGGGCCGTTACGTCTACCCGGCGTTGACGACGGTCGGGCAGTCGATCGTGCAACTGGGCGAGACGGCGGCCGAGCTGTTACTGCGAAGAATTGCGACACCCCACATGCCGATCGATCAACGCATCGTGACGCCGAGCATTGTATTGCGTGAGTCGACGGCGCCCGTCGCCGGTACATTCGCCCAATACCGCTGAACCGAATTGATGAGTACTGATGTATGCCAGCAAAAGTAGTGGTAGTAGGCAGCTTGAACATGGACCTGGTGACCCGCGCCAGCCGGCTGCCGCGTGCCGGTGAAACGCTCATCGGGCAGACATTTTCCACCGTACCTGGCGGGAAGGGCGCGAACCAGGCGGTCGCTTCGGCGCGGCTGGGCGCTGAGGTTTCGATGATCGGCTGTGTGGGCACGGACGCCTATGGCACCCAATTGCGTGACGCATTGCTGGTGGAAGGCATTGATTGCCAGGCCGTCAGTACGGTGGAGGGCTCCAGTGGCGTGGCCTTGATCGTGGTGGATGACAGCAGCCAGAACGCGATTGTGATCGTGGCCGGCAGTAACGGCGAACTGACGCCTGCCTCGTTGCAGGCGTTTGACGCGGTGCTGCAAGCGGCCGACGTGATCGTCTGCCAACTGGAAGTGCCGATGAATACGGTGGGCTACACCCTCAAGCGCGGCCGTGAGCTGGGCAAGACGGTGATCCTAAATCCAGCTCCGGCCAGCGGTCCATTGCCGGCTGAGTGGTACGCGTCGATCGACTACCTCATTCCCAATGAAAGCGAAGCCACGGCACTGAGCGGCGTGACGGTCGACTCAATTGAAAGCGCCAAGGTGGCGGCTACCCAGCTAATCCAGGCTGGAGCCGGTAAAGTGATCATCACGCTGGGATCCCAGGGCGCGCTGTTTACCGACGGCCAGCGCTTCGAGCACCTGCAGGCGCCGAAGGTCAAGGCGGTCGACACCACGGCCGCGGGCGATACGTTCGTCGGCGGTTTCGCCGCGGCACTGGCCAACGGTAAAAGCGAGGCTGAGGCCATCCGCTTTGGCCAGGTCGCTGCAGCGTTGTCGGTCACCCGTGCCGGCGCGCAACCCTCTATTCCAACGCTGCACGACGTACAAGGTTTTGTGCCCTCATGAAAAAGACACCTCTGCTCAATATTGCCCTGTCGCGTGTGATCGCCTCACTTGGGCACGGCGACATTCTGCTGATTGGCGATGCAGGTCTGCCGGTGCCGCCCGGCGTCGAGCTGATTGACCTGGCGTTGACCCAGGGTATCCCGGATTTCATCAGCACCTTGCGTATCGTGCTCAGTGAAATGCAGGTGGAGAGTCATGTGCTGGCCGAAGAAATCCTGCTCAAGCAACCGCCGGCGCTGGCCGAACTCAACACGCTCACAGAACAGGCCGCACTCGGTGAGCGGCGGCTGGTCAGCCATGAAGAATTCAAGCAGCTCAGCCGCAAGGCGCGCGCCGTGGTGCGCACCGGCGAATGCCAGCCTTACTGCAATATCGCGCTGGTATCCGGCGTAACGTTCTAGCGTTCCCAACGACAAGGAGTGTTTTATGCAACGTGGTCTCCCAACCCTGAAAAACCTGTTCCGGAGTGTTCTGCTTTTGTCCGCACTCACTGCTGCAAGCGCCCAGGCGGCGGAAAAGATCGATCTGATCATCGACACTGACCCCGGCGCCGATGATGTGGTGGCCTTGCTGTTCGCCATGGCTTCCCCGGATGAGCTGAACATCCGCGCGCTGACTACCGTCGCCGGTAACGTGCGCCTGGACAAAACCTCTCGCAACGCACGCCTGGCCCGCGAGTGGGCAGGGCGCGAGGAAATCCCAGTGTATGCCGGTGCGCCAGCCCCGCTGCTGCGCACGCCGATCTACGCCGAGAACATCCATGGCAAGGAAGGTATTTCCGGTGTCACCGTGCATGAGCCCAAGAAGGGCCTGGCGGACGGCAATGCCGTTGACTACCTGATCAAGACCCTGAGCACCGCCAAGCCGCACAGCATCACCATCGCCATGCTTGGCCCGCAGACCAACCTGGCACTGGCACTGACCCAGGCACCAGAAATCACCCAAGGCATCAAGGAAGTGGTGGTGATGGGCGGTGCACACTTCAATGGCGGCAATATCACCCCGGTGGCGGAATTCAACCTGTTCGCCGACCCGGTGGCCGCCGAGATTGTGCTCAAGAGTGGTGTCAAGCTGACCTACCTGCCGCTGGATGTCACCCACAAGGTGTTGACCAGCGAAGCACGCCTGAAAAAGATCGCTGACATCAAGAACAACGCGAGCAAGGTGGTGGGCGATATTCTTAACGAATACGTCAAGGGCGACATGGAACACTACGGTATTCCTGGCGGCCCGGTGCATGACGCAACCGTTATCGCCTACCTGCTCAAACCGTCGCTGTTCAGTGGGCGTCAGGCCAACATGGTGGTGGATAGCCGTGAAGGTCCAACCTTCGGCCAGACCATCGTCGATTGGTACGACGGCCTGAAGCAGCAAAAGAATGTGTTCTGGGTTGAGAATGGCGACGCCCAGGGCTTCTTCGATCTGCTGACCGAGCGCCTGGCACGGCTGAAGTAATGGCTTTACCGGTCGGCGCTCGCCGGCCGGTTCTTATTCGCGCTCGGGGTCGTGTGCCCCCATGTGATCGGCCGGGTATTTCTCGAATATCTGGCCGATGAACGCTTGCGCCGCCTGCGTGCCCAGTTCCTTGACCAGCAGGTCGATACCAATGATTGCCAATTCCTCGGGGCTGCCGGGGCTGTAGGAGCTTTGCCCTTGGGGCCACTTGGCTTTGATGTCGGCTTGGAGCGTTACGGTGGTCATGACGGTCTCGCGAGGCTAAAAGTACTGGGCAGTGCGCTGGAACGCGGTTCTTACCGGGCCAGTTAACCATTTTGTATCGCGTTTGGCACTGATACTTAGGCATGAGGCGATTCGGAATGACGGCAGCGCTATGCGACACTGTCGGCCTGTTTAATTGCCGGGGACACCACGTGCAGATCGATTTGAACAACCCCGAGAACCTGACATTGGCCAATGTGCGCCAATTGCTCGCCAGTGCCAGCGACGACGAACATACCCAGTTGCGGGTGACCAAGGCTGGAATCGCTTATATCTCCTCTGGGAAGCTTGTAGGCGGTGTAGAGATCGACGACCTGCTGTTTCGTCTGGAGACTTGGGCAAAAGGCTCAGGATACGTGGGAAATGTGGCTGCCAGTGACGAAGTTTGGGTCACCCAGATTTTCAATGCGCTGAAACAGAATTGGCCGACGCCGGAATTTGACTACATCGATATCTACTGATTTCGTTCATATCTGGTCACGATTGAGCGGGCGATTGCCTGTCGAGAGTCAGGCAGACTTCCCAGGCGGCGGTTTACGTCTTGAAACCAATCCGCCCAATCGCTGTCGCACGATCTCTGTCCATTTTTTATCATAGGAGGCTTCATGCCTTGGAAGCTCGCATCATTCGGTACTTTGTTGGCAGCACTCGCGTTGGCGGGTTGCAGCACCCCGGGTGCCTCTGAGCCAGCCAAAGACGCCGCCGTGGCCGATGCCGGTCATAGCCGCTGTGAGTCGAAGGCCGCCGAATTCACCATCGGCCAGAAAGCTTCGCCCCAGTTGCTGGAGCAGGCGCGTACCCGTGCCGGTGCGCAGAACGCACGCATCCTCAAGCCGAACGACATGATCACCCTGGAGTATCGCTCCGACCGCTTGAACCTGAACACTGACGACAACCTGGTGATCACGCGAGTCAATTGCGGCTAAGTCGCTCCAGGCTTTTGCAGCGCCCATAAAAAACCCCGTCACATGGACGGGGTTTTTTTTAGCTCAGCGGAGAATTACTCGCCGCGAACCTGTGCAGCTTGCATACCCTTTTGGCCTTTCTCAGCCACGAAGGAAACGGTTTGGCCTTCTTTCAGGCTTTTGAAACCGTCGCTTTCGATAGCTTTGAAGTGTACGAACAGGTCGTCACCGCCACCTTGAGGAGTGATGAAGCCGAAGCCTTTTTCATCGTTGAACCATTTAACGGTGCCGGTTTGGCGATTAGACATGGTGTATCTCCAAGAAACATATATTTTCAGTAGTGCTGTGCTGCTCAGGCCAACTGGGCACACCGGGCTATCATAGTCGAAATGTTCGGCTTGGGAGCCCCCCCAAGGCATTGTTTGCTAATCAATAGCGTTGCGTTTAGTGCCTTGGTCGGCTGAAAGCCCCGATTTACGGGGCTTAAGCTCGAAATATCAGCTGGTAAAAAAAGCCGTAAAACCTGTGTAATTTGTGAGAAATGGCAGTTTTCGGGCCATTTTTCCGGCAAAACAGCTGTGTGATCAGCCGCAAATCTTACTTTTTCTTCACGACTTTGCAGGACGAAATAGCCGCGACTGCTTTGTTTTTAAGCTCCGGGCTGGCGTTCTGGTTCGTCATGAGTTCTTTGATTTCGGCAGTGCTCAGTTCAGCGTTGATCTTGTCTGCGCCACATTCGCAATGGGCTTTGGCAGTTTTGACGTCTACGTTCTGGCTGGCGGCGGCGCTGCAGTCGCTGACAAAACTGTCGCGAGCACCGGCTGGCCAGTTCGACGGGGCAGCAGCTTGCGCACCCAGGGAGAGGAGGGTCAGGGAAGCGGCGAGAGCGAGGGTAGAGGTAAAACGCATCATGAGGATGCTCCTTTGGGTCGAGGACGAACGGCGATTCTCGGAGGGTTTGAGGGCTGGCGTACAGCCCAAGTTCACTTTTGCAGCTATAAAGGGCGGAATTTGTATTTACGCAAGATAGCGGCGGCACGATGACCGTTCATCTGTGCTAGCATCTTCGGCCTGGCTATTTCCAGGCGCGCCCATTGCCGCCTTGCCATGTTCTTTTTAGCTCACTCCAGTCACTCTGGTTCGATTATCGGTTGGCCGAAAGGCTCCTGCCGCTGTAAGGCAGGCGTTCATCATTGAACGGCCTGGTATTGGATCTTGTACTGGCTCATCCCAACCCACGTGACCTTTGGTAGGGGTCACCACTAGGAGAGGAGGCGCCATGCCAACTATTACTCTTCCCGACGGCAGTCAACGTTCATTCGATCATTCGGTTTCCGTAGCCGACGTCGCCGCATCCATTGGTGCAGGCCTGGCCAAGGCCACCGTGGCCGGCAAGGTCGACGGCAAGCTCGTCGACGCCAGCGACCTGATCACCAGCGATGCCAGCCTGCAAATCATCACGCCCAAGGACCAAGAGGGGCTGGAGATCATTCGCCACTCTTGCGCGCACTTGATTGGCCACGCGGTCAAGCAACTGTATCCAACCGCGAAAATGGTGATCGGCCCGGTCATCGAAGAAGGCTTCTATTACGACATCGCCTATGAGCGTCCTTTCACTCCGGACGACTTGGCTGCGATCGAACAGCGTATGCACCAGCTGATCGAAAAAGACTACGACGTGATCAAGAAAGTCACGCCGCGCGCCGAAGTCATCGACGTGTTCACCGCCCGTGGCGAAGACTACAAGCTGCGCCTGGTGGAAGACATGCCGGAAGAGCAGGCCATGGGCCTGTACTACCACGAAGAATATGTCGACATGTGCCGTGGCCCGCACGTGCCGAATACGCGCTTCCTCAAATCGTTCAAGCTGACCAAGCTGTCCGGCGCCTACTGGCGTGGCGACGCGAAGAACGAGCAACTGCAGCGGATCTACGGCACCGCCTGGGCTGACAAGAAGCAGCTGGCGGCCTACATCCAGCGCATCGAAGAAGCCGAAAAGCGCGACCACCGCAAGATCGGCAAGCGCCTGAACCTGTTCCACCTCCAGGAAGAAGCGCCGGGCATGGTGTTCTGGCACCCGAACGGTTGGACCCTGTACCAGGTGCTCGAGCAGTACATGCGCAAGGTTCAGCGTGAGAACGGCTACCTGGAGATCAAGACGCCCCAGGTTGTTGACCGTAGCCTCTGGGAGAAATCCGGGCACTGGGCCAACTACGCCGACAACATGTTCACCACCCAGTCGGAAAACCGCGACTACGCCATCAAGCCGATGAACTGCCCGTGCCACGTGCAGGTGTTCAACCAAGGCCTGAAGAGCTACCGCGAGTTGCCGATGCGCCTGGCTGAGTTCGGTGCCTGCCACCGTAACGAGCCATCGGGTGCGCTGCACGGCATCATGCGTGTGCGTGGTTTTACCCAGGACGACGCCCACATCTTCTGCACCGAAGAGCAGATGCAGGCCGAATCCGCCGCGTTCATCAAGCTGACCATGGATGTTTATCGCGATTTCGGCTTTACCGAAGTCGAGATGAAGCTGTCCACTCGTCCGGAAAAACGCGTCGGCTCCGACGAACTGTGGGATCGCGCCGAAGCTGCACTGGCCGCTGCGCTCGACAGTGCGGGCCTTGCGTACGATCTGCAGCCGGGCGAAGGCGCGTTCTACGGTCCGAAGATCGAGTTCTCGCTGAAAGATTGCCTTGGCCGCGTCTGGCAGTGTGGTACCCTGCAGCTCGATTTTAACCTGCCGATCCGTCTGGGCGCCGAATACGTGTCCGAAGACAACAGCCGTAAACACCCGGTTATGCTGCACCGGGCGATCCTTGGCTCGTTCGAACGGTTCGTCGGGATCCTGATCGAGCACTACGAGGGTGCATTCCCTGCGTGGTTGGCTCCGACCCAGGCAGTGATCATGAATATCACTGATAAACAGGCAGATTTTGCCGCCGAAGTTGAAAAAACTCTCAACGAAAGCGGGTTTCGTGCCAAGTCCGACTTGAGAAATGAAAAGATCGGCTTTAAAATCCGCGAGCATACTTTGCTCAAGGTTCCCTATCTTTTGGTTATCGGAGATCGGGAAGTCGAGATGCAGACTGTCGCTGTGCGTACTCGTGAAGGTGCTGACCTGGGCTCGATGCCCGTCGCCCAGTTCGCTGAGTTCCTCGCGCAAGCGGTTTCCCGGCGTGGTCGCCCAGATTCGGAGTAATTATTATTAAGCGTGAAATGAGACAAGATAAACGAGCTGCACCGAAAGCCCCGATCAACGAGAATATCTCGGCACGCGAGGTTCGGTTAATTGGCGCTGACGGCGAGCAGATTGGCATCGTCTCGATTGATGAAGCGCTTCGTATCGCTGAAGAGTCCAAATTGGACCTGGTGGAAATCTCCGCCGACGCAGTCCCGCCTGTTTGCCGGGTGATGGACTACGGCAAGTCGATCTTCGAAAAGAAGAAGCAGATTGCAGCGGCGAAGAAGAACCAGAAGCAGATTCAAGTAAAAGAAATCAAGTTTCGTCCAGGGACGGAGGAAGGGGATTACCAGGTAAAACTGCGCAACCTGGTACGTTTCCTGAGTGATGGGGACAGGGCCAAGGTATCCTTGCGATTCCGCGGCCGTGAGATGGCCCACCAGGAGCTGGGCATGGAACTCCTCAAGCGGGTTGAAGCTGACCTGTTGGAGTACGGTTCCGTTGAACAGCATCCTAAGATGGAAGGACGCCAGCTGATCATGGTCATCGCCCCGAAAAAGAAGAAGTAATCAACAGGGCACGGCAGGCCTTCTGATTATGTTTATCAACTGAATGCGGAGTATCCGAACATGCCAAAGATGAAGACTAAAAGTGGTGCTGCTAAGCGGTTTCTGAAAACTGCTAACGGTATCAAGCACAAGCACGCTTTCAAGAGCCACATCCTGACCAAAATGTCGACCAAGCGTAAGCGTCAACTGCGCGGTAGCAGCTTGCTGCATCCGTCTGACGTGGCAAAAGTCGAGCGCATGCTGCGCCTTCGTTAATTTTTGGATCAAGAATAGAGGAAGTAACTCATGGCTCGTGTAAAGCGTGGCGTCATTGCCCGTAAACGTCACAAAAAAATTCTGAAACTTGCTAAAGGCTACTACGGCGCGCGTTCACGCGTATTCCGTGTCGCCAAGCAAGCGGTAATCAAGGCAGGCCAATACGCCTACCGCGACCGTCGTCAGAAAAAACGTCAGTTCCGCGCTCTGTGGATCGCTCGTATCAACGCTGGTGCACGTGTTAACGGTCTGTCCTACAGCCGTTTCATCGCTGGCCTGAAAAAAGCTTCCATCGAGATCGACCGTAAGGTTCTGGCCGAACTGGCAGTGAACGAAAAAGCGGTGTTTGCTGCGATTGTCGAGAAAGCTAAAGCCACTCTGGCTTAAGTACCCCCGACAATCACCCTGGGTTACGTCTGTAGCCCAAGGTGGTAAACGTCTTAAATAGGGGAAGAGCCTTCAAGCTCTTCCCCTATTTTGTATCTGGAGTCTGTACATGGAAAACCTGGACGCGCTCGTTGCCCAAGCCCTTGAGGCTGTGCAAAGCGCTGAAGATGTAAATGCCCTGGAGCAAATCCGGGTTCACTACCTTGGCAAGAAAGGTGAATTGACTCAGGTGATGAAGACCCTGGGGAATTTGCCGGCTGAAGAGCGTCCGCAAGTCGGTGCGCTGATCAACGTCGCCAAGGAGCGTGTCACAGAGGTGCTCAATGCGCGCAAGGCGACCATGGAGGAGGCTGATCTCGCGGCCAAACTCGCCGCCGAGTCCATTGACGTCACCTTGCCTGGTCGCGGCCAGGCCTCGGGCGGCCTGCATCCGATCACCCGGACTCTGGAACGTATCGAGCAGTTCTTCACCCACATCGGCTACGGCATTGCCGAAGGCCCTGAGGTCGAAGACGACTATCACAATTTCGAGGCGCTCAACATCCCAGGCCACCACCCGGCCCGGTCGATGCACGACACCTTCTATTTCAACGCGAACATGCTGTTGCGCACCCATACCTCGCCGGTACAGGTCCGCACCATGGAAGCGAACAAGCCGCCGATCCGCATTGTCTGCCCAGGCCGTGTGTACCGCAGCGACTCCGATATCACCCACTCGCCGATGTTCCACCAGGTCGAAGGCCTGCTGGTTGATCGCGACATCAACTTCGCTGACCTTAAAGGCACCATCGAAGAATTCCTGCGGGTGTTCTTCGAGAAGGAGCTGGCGGTACGGTTCCGTCCATCGTTCTTCCCGTTCACCGAGCCGTCCGCTGAAGTCGACATGGAATGCGTGATGTGCAGCGGCAAAGGCTGCCGCGTGTGCAAGCAGACCGGCTGGCTGGAAGTGATGGGCTGCGGCATGGTTCATCCTAACGTGCTGCGCATGTCCGGCATCGATCCGGAAGAGTTCTCGGGCTTTGCCTTCGGCATGGGCGTTGAGCGTCTGGCCATGCTGCGTTACGGCGTGAACGACTTGCGTCTGTTCTTCGACAACGACTTGCGGTTCCTCGCGCAATTTCGCTAGTCGTAACGAATCTTTAGGAGAGCAGGATGAAATTCAGTGAACAATGGCTGCGTGGCTGGGTAAGCCCGCAGGTAGATCGCGACGCGCTGGTTGCCCGTCTGTCGATGGCCGGTCTTGAGGTCGATAGCGTTACGCCGGCCGCCGGTGTTTTCAGCGGTGTGGTGGTGGGTGAGGTGTTGAGCACCGAACAACACCCCGATGCCGACAAGTTGCGTGTATGCCAGGTCAGCAATGGCGCGCAAACCTTCCAGGTCGTGTGCGGAGCGCCAAACGTGCGTCCGGGCCTGAAGATCCCGTTCGCCATGATCGGTGCCGAACTGCCGGGCGACTTCAAGATCAAGAAGGCCAAGCTGCGTGGCGTCGAGTCCAACGGCATGCTGTGCTCACAGGCAGAACTGCAAGTCGGTGAGGGCAACGATGGCTTGATGGAGCTGCCGGCCGACGCGCCAGTGGGCCAGGACATCCGTGTTTACCTGGAACTGGAAGATGCCAGCATCGAGGTCGACCTGACCCCGAACCGTGGCGACTGCCTGTCGTTGGCAGGTTTGGCCCGTGAAGTTGGCGCGTTGTACAACGCCCCGGTCACCCGTCCAGTGGTTGCCGCCGTAGCTGCGGTACATGACGAAGTACGCCCGATCGACGTGCTGGCGCCAAACGCTTGCCCGCGTTACCTGGGCCGTGTGATCCGTAACGTCGACCTGTCCAAGCCAACGCCGCTGTGGATGGTTGAGCGCTTGCGTCGCGCCGACGTACGCAGCATCGACGCCGCCGTCGACATCACCAACTATGTGATGCTGGAGCTGGGTCAACCGCTGCACGCTTTTGACCTCGCCGAAATCATCGGCGGCATCCGCGTGCGCATGGCAGAAGAAGGCGAGAAGCTGGTACTGCTCGACGGTCAGGAAGTCAGCCTGCGTGCCGACACCCTGGTCATCGCCGACCACTCCCGCGCCCTGGCGATTGCCGGCGTGATGGGTGGCGAGCACAGCGGCGTCTCCGCGACCACTCGCGATGTGTTCCTTGAAAGCGCGTTCTTCGACCAGATCGCCATCGCCGGTAAGGCCCGTTCATACGGCCTGCACACCGATGCTTCGCACCGCTACGAGCGCGGAGTGGATTGGAACCTCGCCCGTGAAGCCATGGAGCGCGCCACTGGCCTGCTGCTGGAAATCACCGGTGGCGAAGCCGGCCCGATCACCGAAACCGTCAACACGCAGTTCCTGCCCTCCGTTGCACCGATCACCCTACGTGCCAAAAGCGTCGAGCAGATGCTTGGCCTGGTCATCGAGGCGGCTGAAATCGAGCAACTGCTGTCGGCTCTCGGCCTGGCTATTTCCTCGAGTGGGGAAGGGCAGTGGCACGTTGAAGTACCAAGCCATCGCTTCGATATCAGCCTGGAAGTCGACCTGATCGAAGAGTTGGCCCGTCTCTACGGCTACAACCGCCTGCCGGTCCGTTACCCGCAAGCGCGCCTGGCGCCACAACCGAAGGCCGAAGCGCGTGCGCACCTGCCTGAGCTGCGTCGCCTGCTGGTTGCCCGTGGTTATCAAGAAGCGGTGACCTACAGTTTCATCGATCCGAAGCAGTTCGAACTGTTCAACCCGGGCGTCGAACCGCTGTTGCTGGCCAACCCGATCTCCAACGACATGGCGGCCATGCGTTCTTCGTTGTGGCCAGGCCTGGTGAAAGCACTTTCCCACAACCTGAACCGTCAGCAAGACCGCGTGCGCATGTTTGAAAGCGGCCTGCGTTTCGTCGGTCAGTTGGACGGCCTGAAGCAAGAGCCGATGCTGGCCGGTGTGGTCTGCGGCAGCCGTCTGCCGGAAGGCTGGGCACAGGGGCGCGACGCTGTGGACTTCTTCGACGTCAAGGCTGACGTGGAAGCGGTACTGGGTTTCGCCGGCGCTCTGGATGCCTTCACTTTCGTGCCGGGCAGCCATCCTGCATTGCATCCGGGCCAGACGGCACGCATCGAGCGTGAGGGTCGCCTGGTCGGTTTCGTCGGCGCCATTCACCCTGAATTGTCGAAAACCCTCGGTCTCGATCGTCCGGTCTTCGTGTTCGAGCTGGTTCTGGCTGAAGTGGCTTCTGGCAAGATGCCTAAATTCAGCGAGTTGTCGCGCTTCCCTGAAGTGCGCCGTGACCTGGCCTTGATCGCCGACCGTGAAGTGGCCGCCACTGCTGTTCTGGATGTAATCCGTGAAAATGCAGGGGAATGGCTGACAGACCTCAGGCTATTTGACGTCTATCAGGGTAAAGGTATTGATCCGCATAGAAAAAGCCTTGCAGTTGGCTTGACCTGGCAGCATCCATCGCGCACTCTTAATGACGATGAGGTGAATACCACGACACAAAATATCCTCACCTCGCTCGAACAAAGGTTGAACGCCACGTTAAGGAAGTGACGTATGGGGGCTTTGACGAAAGCTGAGATGGCGGAACGTCTGTACGAAGAGTTGGGTCTGAACAAGCGCGAGGCCAAGGAATTGGTCGAGCTGTTTTTTGAAGAGATCAGGCACGCTCTGGAAGACAACGAACAGGTCAAATTGTCCGGTTTCGGCAACTTTGACCTGCGGGACAAACGCCAGCGGCCTGGCCGCAATCCAAAAACGGGAGAAGAAATCCCGATCACGGCTCGCCGTGTGGTCACCTTTCGTCCAGGGCAGAAGTTGAAGGCCCGAGTTGAGGCTTATGCTGGAACCAAGTCATAACGACGAGCTACCCGTCATCCCAGGCAAACGCTACTTCACCATTGGTGAAGTCAGCGAGCTCTGTGCGGTAAAACCGCACGTGCTGCGCTATTGGGAGCAGGAGTTTCCTCAACTCAACCCCGTCAAACGCACCGGGAACCGTCGGTATTATCAGCGCCAGGATGTGCTGATGATCCGACAGATCCGCGCGTTGCTGTACGACCAGGGGTTCACCATCAGCGGCGCGCGCCAGCGTATGTCCGGTGATGAAGCCAAAGACGACACTACCCAATACAAGCAAATGATCCGCCAGATGATCGCCGAACTCGAAGATGTGCTGGTGGTGTTGAAGAAGTGATTCAAGCTTTTAAAATACTTCCACATTTCAAAAGCTTGCGGTATATTCCGGATCGCTTCGTCAAGAAGCAAACCCAGTAACACGCCTAGTCGGGGCGTAGCGCAGTCCGGTAGCGCACTAGCATGGGGTGCTAGGGGTCGAGTGTTCGAATCACTCCGTCCCGACCATATTATTCAATGACTTAGCCGAACTCTAACCAGTTCGGCTTTTTCATGCGTAGGGACTTATTCGGGGATTCATCCCGTCTTCCTCCTCAAGACGGTCAGCGCTGGCCCGAGAGAGTCAGTTGCCGACACTTTGTTCGCATCCTCAATCAGGTACTGCAATTCGGCTGTAGAATAGCGGCTCGTAATGCTGCCGTTCTTATGCCCCAACAACGCTTTCCGATCTTCCTCCGTCACGCTCGCTGCGCGTAGCCTTCTGCCATCATTCGCGCTGCGTCTGGCACAGAACAACACCCCGTTCCTCAATCTGTTCTACACGCGGATCGCCATGGACCATTTGTTCCTGTGATCGGTGCAAGAGGCAATGAACCCCGGATCGCTGCGCCGCACTGAACAACGCATCCAGCTCTGATACAGTGCTGAAGCAACAGATAAAACCAATTGATGAAGGTACCTGCGCACTTGGGCGAAGGTCTCCTACAGTCAATACAAGTTCAACGACGCCGTTGGGCTTAAGGGCGACGGGGCGCGCTGGCATTTCGGTGTAATTGCGCAACAGGTAAAGGCGGCGTTTGAATCAGAGGGGTTAAATGCTTGCGAATATGGCGTGCTTTGTTACGACGAGTGGGAAGAGAACTCTGGATCTTTGACGATTTACGAGGGGGATAATCTGGTAGTACCAGCTGTCGAACACCGCGCCGCCGGTTCGCGATACGGTATTCGATATGATGAAGCACTGATCCTTGAGTGCGCCTACCTTAGGAGCAGATTGAAAGGCTAATGGTTAATTAGCTAAAGTGGTCGCTTGGCTTGTCAGCGCTTCAACCAGCTCTGGCTGAATCATGCCCTCATCAATAGCTAATTTACCGAGTATTTCTGAACCGGGAATGCTCAAGTGCCCCTCATCATAGTAGAGTGGCGTACCTTCTTTATATGCCGAGCATATACCATCCGTACAAATAAGGTCTCTCAAACTCAGCGATGAAGTGTTGTTGTAGTCGGCCGATATTATTTTTATTCTCTCATTGGTGGCTAGGTCTCCACCGTCGACATAATTACTTCTTTTCTCACATGAGATAAAAGGAATCTTTAGAGATTTTTCGGTGCAGGACTTGTCATAACCGATAAAGCCCGGGGCTCTAAGCGCAATCACAACCCGTTTTCCTTCTTTTCTGAATCCCTCAAGCGTTGCTCGTAAGTCTTCCTCAAAATGCGGGCTTTGCTTTTCGTATTTTGGCCACGTCCCGCCAATTATTACAGTGTCATATTTGTGCAGCTCGTCTCTAACAATCTTGTTGAATTCAGGGCAGCTTTTTTTATATCCGCGATCAACATATTTTTCGCTGCGATTGTCAGGGAATGGAGGGCACGACGCATGCTCAATGTTTCTTATTGATACCCCAATACTTTCCGCTACCACTTTAATATATCCCATGTAGTGAGCAGCATTAGAATCGCCAAAAAGTATTGTCTTTGTGGGTGCACTAGCTGTCCCTACAACACAGACTTGATTTGTCAGGAATTCTTTTTTTGCACCTACCTGGCAGACATACTGGTATTCGAATGCTGGGCCGGTATTGTCTTTAAGTTCAGACAACTTCTCCTGATATCCAGCTGGAGAAAGCAGAGGGATCAGCCCTCCCATCAGAACCCCAAACCCTGCCGTAGAGGCCAATGCACCAAACAGTGCTGCAGCGAAATAAGATTTCGCTTTACTCTTTGACCCGTTGCTTCTGAACTTTTTCTCAACGAAGAAGTAGGAAAATGCTGTAAACGTTGCGATTAGAAGAGCGCAAATCGCGCCACCCGCCAGATCGAGCTGGCCATAGGCATACCTATAAAAAGCAAGAACAGGCCAGTGCCATAAATACAAAGAGAATGACACGAGCCCGACAGCGACCAGTGGGCGAATCGACAGGGTACTGCCTATTACCGTTTTACCCATGCTGCCAGACGCAATTACCAATGCTGCGCCTAATGATGGAATCAAGGATATAAATCCTGGGAACCCCTCGGTTTCCCGAATGAAGGCCAATGACCAAGCGACCATGGCGAAGCCCACAAGCCCTACAGCCTCGGAAGCGAGACGGCTTGCCCTTCCTTTGATTGCATCGCATGCGAAAAAGGTAACACCACCTATCAGTAATTCACCTCCACGAGAAGGCAGCATGTAATAGGCGAATGTCGGATCGCTAATCAGCACATGCTCGCCGTACCAGAATGAGGCAGCTGCCAAGACGGTGGCGGCGCCTACAGCCAACATCCGGCTCCCGAACTTTAGGGTGAGCAGCAGCAGGGCTGGCCAGATCAAATAAAACTGCTCTTCAACGCCCAGCGACCACATGTGCAGCAGCGGAACGGTGTCTGACGACGCGGCGAAGTAACTGGTATCGAGGAACTTCCAGAAATATATGTTCGCAGCGGACAGTGTTGTGGCGATGGCCGAAGTGGATAGCGCCTTGGCGTCATCGGGAAGCATGAATGCCAGTCCGAATACCAGGGTGCACAGCGTTACGAAGAATGCAGCCGGCAGGATCCGCCGAACTCGTCGCATGTAAAACTCGCCAAACGAGAACGTACCTGCGGCGTACTGCCTCGCTATGATCCCGGTGATCAAGAAACCGGAAATTACGAAGAAGATGTCTACGCCAACAAATCCGCCTGGCAGCCAGTCTTTATTAAAGTGAAAAATGACGACGGCCAAAACGGCCAATGCTCTCAACCCATCAATGTCTGGGCGATAGCTCAAGCTTTTGTTATGCATGAATTCCCTTTCTTCGGCATTACCGTGGGCAAATTGATATCGCGGCGGATTCTACAGGCGAACTTCTGGTTTGTAAGCCGGGCGAGTCGCCCACCTTCCCCTGAGCTCGGCGAGTTGTCACTTGCTCACATCGTCCGAAGTGCTCAGCACATGGATCTTCTTACGCATCTTCGCAGCCTCAGCGCCACCCTGCCCGAGATAGGCGGCAATCTCTCTGTTCTTCGCCTGGTTTTCCAGCAGGGTCTGGCTGATGCAGAACACGTCTGCCCGCGCCTTGCGGAGCAGCAGATTCAGTTCTTTGATCTCGTTCCCAAGCAGCAGGCAATGTTGCTTGTACATTTCAAGAGGTGTGGGGAGGCCAAGCCACTCGCAGGCGTCAGGCGCCGATTGCAGTGGGCGCCCACATAAATTGTTGCTGTTAAAGGCTTTTCAGAACTCCCGCCAGCCCCTCGTACCATCCCGGTACATCTTGTTACAACCATTCGCCCCAGGGTGCAGTCGGTATAGAACTTCGGCCATCTGTTCTCATCCATATTCCAGGCGTGTTTCAAACCGTGAGCGCCTGCTGACAACCCATAGAGGTTCACAGAATGAAAATGACACTACCCGCCCTGATTTTGGGCGCCCTCATTTCGCAAGGAGCGATGGCCGCCGGAGATGGCACAGCCGCTCTTGGAGGCGGCGTTGGTGGTGCCCTTGGCAATATCGTAGGTCAACAGCTCGGTGGCTCAACGGGCGCGGCGGTAGGCGCAGGCGTTGGTGGTGCCGCCGGCAGTGCGGTCGGGGCTCAAAGAGGCAATCGTGCGGAAGCCGCGCTCGGTGGCGGTATCGGTTCAGCCGGCGGCTCGCTGATTGGTAATCGTCTCGGAGGCACAACTGGATCGACTATCGGCGCCGGTGTAGGGGGGGCTGCAGGTGGTGCGCTGGGTAACAACCTGGCAGATGATGAGAGTGGTCATCGATCAGACGGCAAGAAGCACAAAGGCAACAACAAGCATAAACACAAGAACAAGCATCGTTAGGCTCTGACGATGTCAGATTGAAGCCCGGCCCAGCGCCGGGCTTCTCGTTTCTGGCTTTCGCAGTTTTACGCGATCATGGCCTCAACATCTGCCAGGGTGGCGTGTGGGACGACACTGTCCGGAATCCTCGAGGTGTCAGACAGGTTGTACACCCTGAAGTCATCACCCATGACCTTATCGGACATCAACTCAAACGACGGCAGTATGCGTGTGAAGTAGTGCTGATCGAGCCCGCAGGGTGAGTGGGTGGAATCAGCACTTTCGTAAAACCTGCCTGAGTGCTCGTCCAGATCGACGCCCACCAGAAAGACCTGGGTAAATCCCACATGGAACGCCAGCTGTATGGCCAGATAGGCCACGGTTCGAGCGTCAAAAAAGCCCTCGCTCATGTCTTTGCTGAACCCTAGCGGTCTTTCGCGACCCAGTAGCAAGGGGTGATTGACGACCAGTGCACTGTGTTTGCCTCGAACAGATTCCAGCCAGGAGGGCCGCTTGGCTTTGGATAATGGGTACAGCCGTCCAGTCGGTCGAGCATGAGAGGAGCGTGCGTGATCTTCCCACAGCGCAACCCTTTGGCTGATCGCCATCGCGTGTTTGAACAGCTCCGGCTGCTGGTCGGAGAAACTTCTGTCCGTGCAGGCGTAGAAGTACGGCTTAACCTCAGAGTCCAGGAACATCGAAATGGCGCCATTCATCGTGATCATTGGCACGTGCGCGAATTTTTTGATGGGAAAGGACTTGGCTGACGGGCCGGAAGCAATGATAAAGACTGCACCTGACTCCGCGTTCCGGCAGGCGTCAAAATCGCTCAGGTCCAGTTGGTATTTGTTCGAAAGCCAAGGGGCTGTGAAGGGGGCGTACAAAGCCTGCTGAGCGTTGCCAGCATGCTCGATGGCGACGAAGGCTGTTTGTTTCATCGGGCCCAACCGTGCAGTGAGAGGAAAATACCTACAGCACCCGACCCTGCGGGGTATGACTGAGTTCCTTCTTAAAGCAAAGTTCATGGTCCGGTCTGCTGCGTTTTATGCTCACCTCCCGTTACTTCCGCCCACAGACAGTGCGTTTTCTGAGCTATTTGGTAGCAACTTCCTGCGCACGAACTCCACGCGATTATCGCTATTTCATCGCTATCCCATCCAAATCAATCACTTGCTATATCCCCCGATCAGTTGGCACACATCCTGCTTTTTTGCATTCGTGGATAATTGGATACAAAAATTCAAAAGGTGCTGCCGATGCAATTCGCCCCCGCTTACGTTGACCGCCAGCCCCTCACCGCCGAGGAGGAGGCCTACAACTTTCTGCTCGACGCCATATGCAGTGGCCGCTACCGCAAGGGCGACCGGTTGATTGCCGAGGACATCGCCAGCGAGATCGGCATGAGCCGCATGCCGGTGCGCGAAGCCTTCCGTCGCCTGGATGCCCAAGGGTTGGTAACCCTCAGGCCTAACCGTGGCGCCGTCGTCAGTGGCCTGGATATCGATGAATTGCACGAAGTGTTCGAAATGCGCAGTGCCCTCGAAGGCCTGGCGGTGCGCGTGGCCGTCGCACGCATCGGCGAACGCCAATTGGCCGCACTGGAGCGCCTGCTCGACGAGATGGACGATTACCGCGACGAAAGCGCCGCCTGGGTCAGCCGTCACCGCGCTTTCCACGAATACCTGTGCAGCCTCAGCGGCCGTCCGCGCTTGATGAAGCAGATCTCGGCGCTGTATTCGCTGGTGGAAGCGCCCATGCGCCTGTGGTTGCAGCATGGCGAGAAACCCCTCAGCGCACGCCAGGAACACGCGGTGATCCTCGATGCCATCCGTTCCGGCGACGCAGTCCGCGCCGAGGCCGTAGTGCGCGAGCACATCGAAGGCACGGTGCCGGCGCTGATCCAGTTTTTGCAATCGGAAAAATAATCAGAGGCGGGCCCAAGCCCGCCCGTGTTTTGACTTTGAGTCCTGCCCCGTTAACCAACGAACTGGAGTGTCTGGTCATGCATAAACGCCGCGCCTTGCTGGTGGCTGTCTCCCTCGGCCTCTGTACCCAATGGGCCATTGCCGCGCCCCAAGTACCGGAGCGCCTGAAGAGCGTCGATAAACTGGTGTATTGCTCGGGGATGGATTCGCCGCCCCTGGTGTCCTTCGATGAAGCGCAGAAGCCGCGCGGGCTCACCGTCGACCTCGGGCTCGAGATCGCCAAGCGCCTGGGCGACAAACACGTGCAGTGGCGGGTGATTCCGTTCTCCGGCCTGGTGCCGGCGTTGCTTGCCCAGCAGTGCGACATGATCGTCGACCAGCTGTTCGACAAGCCCGAACGGCGCCAGGTGATCGACATCGTCAACTACATGTATTCCAGCCAGTCGGTGGTGGTGCCCAAGGGCAATCCCAAAGGCATCAAGGCCCTGGATGACTTGTCCGGGCACAAGGTGGCGGTACTCAACGGCTCCACCATCAAGACCCTGCTGGACGCGCAAAACGACAACCTGACCAAGGCCGGCAAGCCACCGATGAAGCTGGTGGTCTACAACACCGACACTGATGCCTTCCAGGCCCTGCGCATCAGCCAGGTCGATGCTTACGGCACCACGGTGGAAACCGCCGGCTACTACGCCGCGATGGCCCCGGACCTGTTCCAGGAAGGTGTACCGGCCTTCAGCCGCATCCTCACCGGCCTGGGCATGCGCAAGGACGACCCGCAACTCACCGCCGCCGTGCAGCAAGTGATCAGCGACATGCGCAGCGATGGCAGCTATGTGGCGTTGCTGAACAAATGGCATGTCAGCAGTGACACTCTCGACTGAGGTTTGCGGCGATGAACTTCAATTGGGATGTGTTCTGGCAGTACCTGTTGCAGCCCAGCGGGGTCTACCTCACCGGGCTGTGGCTGACTTGCTTGATCGCGGTGTCGGCGATGTTGCTGGGCTGCGTACTGGGCTTGGCGGCGGCGCTGTTGCGCCTGTCGAAGAACCCGCTGCTGCACCTGCCAGTGCGGTTTTACGTGTGGTTGATGCGCGGCACGCCGCTGCTGGTGCAGATCGTGTTTCTCTACACCGCACTGGCGGCCGGTGGGATTTTCCGCTTTGAGGACATCGACCTGTTCGGCCTGGTCGTGCCCGGCAATATCCAGGCGGCGATCATCGCCCTGGGCCTCAACGAAGGCGCCTACATGGCTGAAATCATCCGCGCCGGCATTGGCGCCGTCGACAAGGGCCAATACGAAGCCGGGCGCTCCCTGGGCATGGGCTTTGCCAAGCTGATGCGGCGCATCGTACTGCCCCAGGCGTTCCGCGTGATCGTGCCGCCGCTGGGCAACGAGTTCAACGTGATGCTCAAGAACACCACCCTGGTCAGCGTGATCGGTGTGCAGGAATTACTGCTCAGTACGCAGATGGTCACCTCGGCGACGTTCCGCGTGTTCGAGCTGTACCTGGTGGTGGCGATCTACTTCCTGATGCTCACCACGCTCTGGGGCTTCTTCCAACGTTGGCTGGAGGCACGTTTCGGCCAGTCCGACCGGCCTTCCGCGCCGCCACCGGCGTCCAGCCGCATGTTCGGGCGCAGCACCTTAAAACTGCTGAGGGGACGATAACCATGGCGCACCACAGTGAAGAACTGATCATCGAATCGCTGGATATCCACAAGTCGTTTGGCACGCTGCAGATCCTCAAGGGGATTTCCCTGCAAGTGCGGCGCGGAGAAGTCGTGGTGCTGATCGGCGCCTCGGGTTCGGGCAAGACCACCTTCATTCGCTGTATCAACCTGCTCGAAGACATCCAGGGCGGGCGCATCCGCGTCAACGGTCGCGCCATGGGCTATCGCGAGCGCAGCGACGGCAGCCTGGTACGCGACTCGGAGCGCAACATTGCCCGCCAGCGCCGCGACATCGGCATGGTGTTCCAGCGCTTCAACCTGTTCCCCCACATGACCGCGTTGGAAAACATCATCGAAGCGCCGATCCAGGTACTCGGCACACCCCGCGCCGAAGCCTTGGAACAGGCCCGTGGATTACTCGCTCGGGTCGGCCTGGCGGACAAGGCCAACCACTACCCGTCGATGCTCTCCGGTGGCCAGCAGCAACGGGTGGCCATCGCCCGTGCCCTGGCGATGAAACCCCAGGCCATGCTGTTCGACGAACCCACCAGCGCCCTCGACCCGGAAACCGTCGGCGAAGTGCTGCAGGTGATGAAGGAGCTGGCCGAGGAGGGCATGACCATGGTGGTGGTCACCCACGAAATGGGCTTTGCCCGTGAAGTGGCCGATCGCGTGGTGGTGCTCGACCAAGGTGAGCTCATCGAACAGGGGCCACCGGAACAGATTTTCAGCCACCCCAGCCATCCCCGTACCCGAGCCTTTCTCAGTCGCGTGTTATGACCCTTCCAAGGAAATGTGCCATGCGTTTATCCAGCTTGTTTGCAGCCCTGTGCTGCGCCGCCGTTGTACCCATGAGCCAGGCTGCCACACCTGTGGTCAAGGTCTACAACTGGTCCGATTACATCGGCCCCGACACCTTGAAGAACTTTGAGAAAGACAGCGGCATCAAGGTGCAATACGACATCTTCGACACCAACGAAATGCTGGAAGCCAAGCTGCTTTCCGGACATTCGGGATATGACGTGGTGGTGCCCTCCAGCCAGTTCCTGTCCAAGCAGATCCGCGCCGGTGCCTACCAGCCGTTGCAGCGAAATTTGCTGGATAACTGGAAGCACCTCGACCCGCGCCTGATGCAGCGCCTGGAAGCGGCCGACCCTGGCAACCGCTACGCCGTGCCTTATATGTGGGGCACCGTGGGCATCGGCTACAACGCAGAAAAAGTGCGCGCCGTGCTGGGCAAGGACGCGGTGCTGGATTCCTGGTCGATGGTCTTCGAGCCAGGCAACCTGGCCAAGCTCAAAAGCTGCGGCGTGGCTTTTCTTGATGCGCCGGTGAAGATCATCCCGCAGGTCATGCTCTACCTCGGCCTGGACCCCAACAGCACTCAGCCCGACGACTACAAGCAGGCCTCGACCCGGCTGATGGCGCTACGGCCCTCGGTGACCTACTTCAACTCCTCGAAATACACCGCCGACCTGGCCAACGGCGATATCTGCGTGGCGGTCGGTTATTCCGGCGACGTGATGCAGGCCCAGAGCCGCGCCAAGGAAGCCGGCAAACCTATCGACATCCGCTACCTGATCCCCAAGGAAGGCGTGAACCTGTGGTTCGACATGCTGGCGATTCCCAAGGACGCCGGCAACACGGCCAACGCCCACGCCCTGATCAACTACCTGTTGCGCCCCGAGGTGATCGCGCCGATCAGCGACTACGTCGGCTACGCCAACCCGAATAAAGACGCCACGCCACTGATGGACCCGAAAGTCAGCGGCAACCCCGGTATCTACCCTGGCGATGACGTGATCAACCACACCTTTGTCTCCGCCGACCTGCCGGAAAATATCCAGCGCCTGATGACCCGGGAATGGAACCGCATCAAGTCCGGCCAATGAATCGAAGAGCCTCTGCCATGTTGAAATTTTCTGCTCACGAGTACCCTTATCCCTCGCAACGCCAGAGCGTGTTTGCCCAGCGCGGCATGGTCGCGGCGTCCCAGCCCCTGGCCGCCCAGGCTGGTATCGAAGTCATGCAAAAGGGCGGTAACGCCATCGACGCTGCCATTGCCACGGCGGCCGCTTTGACGGTGGTGGAACCCACCGGCTGTGGCCTTGGTGGCGATGCGTTTGCCTTGGTCTGGTGCAAGGGCCAGTTGCACGGTTTGAATGGCAACGGCCATGCGCCGGCTGCTTTGAGTGTCGAGGCGGTCAAGGCCGACGGGCATGACCAGATGCCGCTGTATGGCTGGACGCCGGTCACGGTGCCGGGTTGCCCGTCGGCTTGGGCGGAGCTGTCCCAGCGTTTCGGCAAATTGCCGTTTGCCGAGTTGCTGCAACCGGCCATCCGCCTGGCGCGCGACGGTTTCCCGCTGTCGCCGGTAGTTGCCCATCAATGGCAGCTCACCCTGGAAGAGTTCACGCCCCATCGTGACGCTGCGCTGGACGCCTGGTTCGACACCTTCCTGATCGACGGCCGCGCGCCCCGGGCCGGGGAGATGTTTCGCAACCCGGCCCAGGCCCGCACCCTCGAAGAGCTGGCGGCCACCCGCTGCGAAAGCCTGTATCGCGGCGCGCTGGCCGAACGCTTGGACGCACATTCCAAGGCCAGCGGCGGCTATCTGCGCGCCAGTGATCTCCAGGATTACCGCGCCGAGTGGGTGGAGCCGATCCACGTCAACTACCGCGGGGTGGACGTGTGGGAAATCCCACCCAGCGGCCAAGGCCTGGTAGCGCTAATGGCGCTGAAAATCCTCGAAGGCTTCAGCTTCGATCACCGCGACAGCCAGCAGACCTGGCACCGCCAATTGGAGGCGATGAAACTCGCCTACAGCGACGGCCTGCACTACATCACCGACCCACTGCACATGCGCGTGGCCGTTGCTGACCTGCTCAGCGATGACTACAGCGCGCGCCGCCGTGGACAGATCGGCGAACATGCCCAGCCACCCAAACCCGGCGACCCTCACGCCAGCGGCACGGTGTACCTGGCCACGGCCGACGCCGAAGGCAATATGGTTTCGTTCATCCAGAGCAACTACCACGGCTTCGGCTCCGGCGTGGTGCTGCCCGACAGCGGCATCGCCCTGCAAAACCGTGGGCAGGAGTTCAGCCTCGACCCAACCCACGCCAACTGCCTGGCGCCGGGCAAAAAAACCTTCCACACCATCATCCCCGGTTTCCTCACCAAGGACGGCCAGGCCCTTGGCCCGTTCGGCGTGATGGGCGGCTACATGCAGCCCCAGGGTCACGTGCAGATGGTGATGAACCTGGTGGATTTCGGCCTCAACCCGCAAGCGGCGCTGGATGCGCCGCGCTGGCAATGGCTGGGCGACATGAACGTGGGCATCGAACAGGGCGCCTCCCGCGATTTGGCCAACGCCTTGGCACGGCGCGGGCATCAGGTGCAGATCGCCAGCGACCTCACCGACTACGGGCGCGGGCAGATCATCCTGCGTGATCCGGTCAGTGGTGTATTGTGCGGCGGCACCGAGCCGAGGGCGGATTCAACGATCGCCGTGTGGTAAGCGAAAAAAATTGGCGGAGCCTGTCCCTTTTTTTCATCTCGCCTGTCATTCCAGGCAAGTGAACACTATCGAGAGCTTCCGCCAATGCCCGTCGTCCGTCCCTTGCTCAAACTGAGCCTGCTGCTGAGCCTCAGCGCCAGCCCGTTTTTCGCCGCCGTCAGTTATGCCGAAGACACCGCCACCCGCCGTAGTTATCAGGTGCCCGCCGGCAGCCTGAGTGCGGCGCTAACCCGCTTCGCCGGGTTGGCGGGTGTCAACCTGTCGGTGGACCCGGCGTTGGTCAGCGGGCGCAGCAGCAGTGGTTTGTCCGGTGAATATGGGGTGGAGGAGGGCTTCGCGCGCTTGCTGCAAGGCTCTGGCCTGCAACTGCAACCGATGGGCGCACAGGCCTACATGCTGGTGCCGGCGCCGGACGGCAGCACGTTGGAGTTGGCCCCGACGTCGATCCTCGGCACCACCGGCCTGTATGACGGCGACACATACGCCGGCGGCCAGGTGGCGCGCCGCACGGCCCAAGGCATGCTCGGCACGCGGGACTTCATGGAAACCCCGTTCAGCATCACCACCTACACCGCGGATGCGGTGAAGAACCAACAGGCCCGCACCCTCGGCGACCTGATCGCCGCCGACCCCTCGGTGCGTGCAACCAACCCGGCCGGTGGGCGTTACGAGCAATTCACCATCCGCGGCTTCAGCCTGTTCAACAGTGACGTGGCCTACAACGGCCTGTACGGCGTGCTGCCGACCTACACCATCGACATGGAAATGGCCGACCGCGTCGACATCCTCAAGGGCCCGAGCCAGTTGATCAACGGCATCTCGCCGCGTGGCAGCGTGGGCGGCGGGATCAACGTGGTGCCCAAGCGCGCCACCGACAAGGACATCAACTCGTTTACCGGCAACTGGGCGTCCGACAGCCAGGCTGGCGGCGCGGTGGACATCGGTCGACGCTTTGGCGAAGACAACCAGTACGGCATCCGTTTCAACGGTGTGAAGCAGTCCGGCGACACCGCCTGGGACCACCAGAGCGTCGACCGCGAAATGGCCGTGCTGGGCCTGGATTTCCGTGGCGAACGCTTGCGTCTTTCCACCGACATCGGCCACACCGAGCGTGATACCGATGCGCCGCAAGAGCGCGTGCAGGTGGCCGCCGCAGCGCCGGTTCCCAGCGCCAACGACGTGCGCCGCAACTATGCGCAATCCTGGAGCAAGGCCCGCACCAACGACACCTTCGGCACGGTCAATGCCGAGTACGACCTCAGCGACAACGTGATGCTCTACGGCGGCGTGGGCGCACGCAAAAGCAACCACGACTTCCTGCGCCACGCGGTGTCCGTGTCCAATGCGGCCGGTGATTTCAGCGTGCAGCCACGGGATTTCACCCGCGATGAAAACGTGCGCACCTACACCGCTGGCGTGCGTAACTGGTTCCATACCGGGCCGGTCACCCATGAGGTCAACCTCGCCGCCAGCTACTTCGATATGGACTTCACCAACGGTGGCGCACGCTATGGGGCGGCGCCGAGCAATCTCTACAACCCGGTACAAACACCGACGCCGTCCACAGCTACCCGCCAGGACGCCAAGGTCTACACCGAAAACAAATTCAGCGGCGTGGCCTTGTCCGACACCCTGGGCTTCTTCGACGACCGCCTGTTGCTCACCCTCGGTGCCCGCTGGCAGCGCGTGAAGGTGGATGACTGGAGCAACGGCGTCAAAGGTGCCACGGCCTACGAAGAAGAAAAGGTTTCGCCGTCCGGCGGCCTGCTGTTCAAGGCCACCGACAAACTGTCGCTGTACGCCAACTATATGGAAGGCCTGAGCCAGGGCAAGATCGCGCCGTCCACCTCGCGAAACGAAGACGAGATTTTCCCGCCGTTTATCAGTCGCCAGGTGGAAGTGGGCGCAAAGTACGACGCCGGCGCGTTCGCGGTGACCGCCGCCGTGTTCCGCATCAAGCAGCCAGCCTATGAAACCAACGCCGCCACGCGGCTCTTCGGGCCTAACGGCAAGCGCGAGAACTCAGGCGTAGAGCTGAGTGTGTTCGGCGAACCGCTCAAGGGCTTCCGCCTGCTCGGTGGGGTGATGTACATCGACAGTGAACTGAAAGACACCACCAACGGCACCTGGGACGGCAACCGCGCCCCGGCGACGCCCAAGTACAACGTCAACCTGGGCGCCGAATGGGATATGCCAGGCCTCGAAGGCCTCACGCTGACCAGCCGTGGCATCTATTCCAGCTCGCAGTACCTGGACCAGTCCAACGTGAAGGAAATCGACGCCTGGAACCGCCTCGACGTGGGGGCGCGGTATGCGTTCAAGGTGGACGACAAACACATCACCTTGCGGGCGAATGTGGAGAACGTCGCCGATAAACGCTACTGGAGTTCGGCCGGCGCTTCGGATGACAGCGAGCCGGGGCTGACCTTGTCGACGCCGCGCACCTACCTGCTGTCGGCCACCGTCGACTTCTAACATGAGTCTTGTTGTGGGGACTGGCTTGTTGGGTGAGCAGGCTATTTGTAGTGACTTGGCTTGTTGTGGTGAGTGGCTTGCTGTGGTGAGCGGGCTTGCCGCGCTGGGTGGCGAAGCCGCCCCAAAACCTGGCACCTCGCTCTACCTGACACGATGTGGTGTTCTTGTTGGGGCTGCTG
>NZ_JACARN010000076.1:56744-86971 GCF_013386605.1 Pseudomonas sp. IPO3749
CCCGCTCACCACAACAAGCCAGCCACCACAACACGCCAGCATCCACAGCAATCCCGTGTCCACAGGGGCGGGCAGGGTATAAATGAGAATGTTTTTTGATCGCGCCGCCCCAATATGGAATAGTACCCGCCGTTTTCCCCAGCCTGTCTAGCCGGGGTGTTTTAACGCCGAGGTCCTTGTCATGCGAATGCTGCGCTCCATCCCCACTCTTGCCGCCTGTGTGTTGGCGTTGTCTTCAAGCCTGCTGAGCGCCGCCCCCATCGACCTCAACGACGGCCAGCACGCCGTGCATCTGCCCGATGCGCCCAAGCGTGTGGTGGTGCTGGAATTCTCCTTTCTCGACAGCCTGGCCGCCGTTGACGTAACGCCCGTCGGCGCCGCCGATGATGGCGATGCCAACCGCGTGTTGCCCCGTGTGCGCCAGGCCATCGGCCAGTGGAAGTCCGTGGGCCTGCGCTCGCAGCCGAGCATCGAGGAAATCGCCCGGCTCAAGCCCGACCTGATCGTCGCCGACCTCAACCGTCACCAGGCGTTGTACAACGACCTGGCGAGCATCGCGCCGACCCTGTTGCTGCCGTCGCGCGGCGAGGATTACCAGGGCAGCCTGAAATCCGCCGAACTGATCGGCAAGGCGTTGGGCAAGAGCGAACAGATGGAAGCGCGGATCCAGAAAAACCGCGAGAACCTCAAGGCCATCGCACAACAGATCCCCGCCGGCGCCAGCGTGTTGTTTGGCGTCGCCCGTGAAGACAGCTTCTCCGTGCACGGCCCGGACTCCTACGCCGGCAGCGTGCTCGAAGCCATTGGCCTGAAAGTGCCCTCGGTGCGCGCCAACGCCGCGCCCACCGAGTTTGTCAGCCTGGAGCAACTGCTCGCCCTCGACCCCGGTTGGTTGCTGGTCGGCCATTACCGTCGCCCCAGCATCGTCGATAACTGGAGCAAGCAGCCGCTGTGGCAAGTGCTGGGCGCGGTACGTAATAAACAGGTTGCGCAAGTGGACGGCGACAGCTGGGCGCGCAATCGCGGTGTGCTGGCCTCGGAGCAGATCGCCGAAGACGCGCTGGCGATCCTCAAGGGCGGTAAAGCCGTACTGAGCCAATAAGCATGGGGCGAAGTCTTGCGGCAGCCGGCATTGTGCTGCTGGGTGCCGGGTTGTTCTGGTTGTCGCTGTACAGCTGGTCGCCGTTCACGATCACGGCGACGGATGCGTGGAATGGCCTGGTTCACCAGGGTAGCGTGGGCGGCAATATGGCCTACATCGTCGCGCAGTTGCGCGTGCCACGGGCGCTGTGTGCCGCGTTGGTCGGCGCCTGCCTGGGCTTGGCCGGTGCGTTGATGCAGGGCATTACCCGCAACCGCCTGGCCTCGCCGTCCTTGTTTGGTGTGACGGCCGGGGCGGCGCTGGGCTTGGCGCTGTTTTCCACCGGGTTGGTCGCGCCGCCGTTTGCCGGTGGTGCGTTGTTGATGACGTGCCTGGGCGGCGCGTTGGCCTGGGTCACGGTATTCAGCCTCGGCGGCGCCTGGTCACCGACCACCGCTCAGGGGCGACTGGTACTGGCCGGTGTGGCCGTGGCGGCGTTGTGCGCGGCATTGACCCGACTCACGGTGATCCTGGTCGAGGCCCAGGCGCAAAGCGTGCTCAATTGGCTGGCCGGTTCCCTGGCCAATGTCGGCGCCGCGCAGGTGCAATTGCTCTGGCCGTGCACCTTGATCGGCGGCCTGTGGGCGCTGTGGTGCGCGCCGCGCCTGAACCTGATCAACCTTGGCGAAGACGCCGCGCGCTCCCTGGGCGTGGGCATTGCCAGCCTGCGCTTGCAGGTGTTCATCGCCAGCCTGTTGCTGGTCGGCGCGAGCGTCTGCGCGGTGGGGCCGATCGGGTTTGTCGGGCTGATTGCGCCGAATATCCTTCGCCAGTTCCTCGGGAATGACTACCGCTGGCTGATCCCGCTGAGCGCCGCGTTGGGTGCGGTGATCGTGCTGGGCGCCGACCTGCTCAGCCGCGCCGTGGCGTTTCCGGTGGAGACCCCGGCGGGTGTGGTCACCGCGCTGATCGGCGCGCCGTTCTTCCTCTTTCTTGCCAGGCGCGCCCTATGACCCGGCCACCCTTGCGCCTATGGCTGCTGCTCGGCCTGTTGCTGCTGGCGACGTTGATCAGCCTCAGCGCCGGCACTGTGTGGCTCACCCCAGACACCGTGCTGGACCGCCTGCTGGCCCACGACGCCCTCGACTTCGAAGTCTGGAACCACCGCCTGCCACGCAGCTTGATCGCGATCCTTGCCGGTGCAGCCTTCGGCCTGGCCGGGGCGATTGTGCAGGGCGTGATCCGCAACCCGCTGGCCTCACCGGAAATCCTCGGTGTGACCCAAGGCGCCGGGCTGGCGCTGACCGTGGCGATCATCAGTTTGCCGCATCTGCCGATTGTATGGCTGCCGCTGGTGGCTTGCTTGGGTGGGGCGGGCGGCGCGTTGCTGCTGGCGCTGTACAACACCGGGGTGAGTTTTTCCGGGGTGCGGTTTGCCCTGTCCGGGGTGGCGATTGCGGTGACTTTGTCCAGTGTTACCGAGTTTCTGATCCTGTCCCATCCGCTGGATATCAACACCGCTTTGCTCGCCCTCACCGGCAGCCTATGGAGCCGCAACTGGCACCATGTGGCGCTGGTGTTGCCGTTCCTGATGTTGATCCCGGTGGGGCTGTGCCTGGCCAAGCCGCTGAACCTGATCGCCCTCGGCGATGAAGCCGCCCACAGCCTTGGCACGCCACTCAGTCGCACACGCTGGTTGGCGATGGCCTGCGCGGTGCTGCTGACCAGCCTGGGCGTAGGTGTGATCGGGCCGATCGGTTTTATCGGCCTGGTCGCGCCGCACATGGCGCGGCGGTTGGTGGGTGGGCATCACCAACACCTGTTGCCGGCGGCGATGCTGATCGGTGCGTTGCTGCTGGTGCTGGCCGACACGTTGGGGCGCACGTTGATCGCGCCCAGCGAAATCCCCGCCGGGGTGCTCACGGCGGTGATTGGCGCACCGTATTTTCTTTGGTTGCTGGCACGGTTCAAGGGCTGATCACATGAGTATTCTTCACGCACGCGAGCTGGATATCGGCTACGGCACCACGCGCATCGTGCAAGGCCTGTCCTTTGCGCCGCCGACCGGAAAGGTCACCGCCTTGATCGGTCCCAATGGCTGCGGCAAGTCGACCCTGCTCAAGGCCTTCGCGCGCATCCTCAAGCCGACCCAGGGCGAGCTGACCCTGGATGGCCAGGCCTACGCCAGCCTGTCCGCGCGCGAGTTGGCGCGACAGATCGCGTTCCTGCCGCAGGTGCTGCCGGTGCCCGAGGGCGTCAGCGTGCGCCAGTTGGTCGCCTATGGCCGTAGCCCGCATAACTCGCTGTGGGGGCGTTTGAGTGGCAGTGATCAATCTCACGTGACCCAAGCCATGCAGCGCCTGGAACTGGACGTGCTGGCTGATCGCGCTCTGGCGGATCTGTCCGGCGGCCAGCGTCAACGCGCCTGGCTGGCGATGGTGTTGGCGCAGAATGCGCCGGTGGTGCTGCTGGATGAACCCACCACCTACCTCGACATCAGCCATCAAGTCGAACTCATGGACTTGATGGGCGAACTGGCCGCTGAAGGCAAGACCGTGATCACGGTGCTGCACGACATCAACCAGGCTTGTCGGTATGCCGACCATTTGGCGGTGATGCACGGCGGCAAGTTGGTGGCGGATGGTGCGCCGGGGGCGGTGATCAGTGCCGAGTTGATGCGCCAGGTGTTTGATGTGCAGGTGCAGATCATCAATGAACCGGTGTCCGGCACACCGATGTGCGTGGTGGAAAAAAGCACCCGTTTTCAAGCCTGACTCGGGTCAAATGTGGGAGTTCAGTTGATTTCCACTGCTTTCTTCACGTCGATTGCCTTGGGCAACAGGCGGTTCTGATAAAACAAATCCGCCGTCGCCTGCTGTGCCTGGATGATCTTCTCGTCAATCGGCAAGATCGGCGAAGGCGGGCGGTTATCCATGTAACGCGCAATCACCTCAGCAGGCAGTCCCATAAAGCCGGTCAGCACGTTCAAACTGTCTTCACGCTGGCTGCGGGTGAGTGCTTCGGCAGCGCTGAGCTCATCTAGCAGGTCATGTACAAACACGCCATTGGCCTTCGCATAGTCGCGCCGCGCGGTATACACCGGCCCGGATAAACCCAGGCCTTCACCATTGGCCAGCACATGGCTGGGGCTCTGGCTCAACGCCAAGGATGAATAGGGCTCCCAGATCGCCCAGGCATCCACACTGCCTTGTTCGAACGCGGCGCGCGCGTCGGCAGGTGGCAGGTACACCGGCTGGATATCCTTGTAGCTCAAGCCGGCTTTGTTCAGGGCGCGCAGGATCAGGTTGTGGGAGCTGGAGCCCTTTTGGAAGGCGACTTTCTTACCCTTCAGGTCCGCCACTGAATGCAGCGGGCTGTCATTGCGCACCAGGATGGTTTCGGCGCTGGGCTTGGGCGGTTCGGCGCCGATGTAGACCAGGTTCGCACCCGCCGCCTGGGCGAACAGTGGCGGGATGTCGCCGGTCGAGCCCACGTCCAGTGCGCCAACGTTCAGTGCTTCCAGCATCTGCGGGCCGGCGGGGAATTCGATCCACTTCACGTCGGTCTGCGGGAAGCGTTTTTCCAGCAGGCCATGCTCCTTGGCGAGTACCAGGGCGATGGAGCCTTTCTGGTAGCCGATGCGCAAGGTCGCGGGGTCGGCCGCCAGTGCGGTTTGAGTGACGGCCAGCAGGGCGAGTAACAGCGCCGGAATTTTCATGCGTCGTCCTTTTTGAAGCGGTTTTCGGGGCGCGCCAAACCAAGGTTTTCACGCAAGGTCGTGCCGGTGTATTCGGTGCGGAACAGGCCGCGCCGTTGCAGCTCCGGCACCACCCAGTGGGCGAAATCCTCCAGCCCGCCCGGCAGGTGCGGCACCAGGATGTTGAAGCCATCGGCGGCGCCGTTTTCGAACCAGCGTTGCAACTCATCGGCGATCTGCGCGGGCGTGCCGATCAGGCTGTAATGCCCGCGCCCCCCGGCAATCCGTCGGCCCAACTGAGCGAGGGTCAGGTGTTCGCGGTGGGCCAGGTCACTCAGCAATTGTTGACGGCTGCGTTGCCCGCTGTCGGTCAGCGGCAACTCCGGCAACGGCCCGTCCAACGGGTAGCCGGACAAGTCGAAATTACCCAGCATGCGGCCGAGCAAGGCGACGCCCACTTCGGGCTCGACCAGGTCCTGGAACGCCTCGAATTTCGCCTGGGCTTCGGCCTCGGTCTGGCCGACCACTACGAACACCCCCGGCATGATTTTCAGCGAATCCGGCCCACGCCCGAATCGCTCAAGTCGCCCCTTGAGATCCGCATAAAACGCCTGGGCATTTTCCAGCGACGTCTGCGCGGTAAACACCACCTCGGCGGTTTGCGCCGCCAGTTCGCGGCCGGTTTCCGATGAGCCCGCCTGCACGATCACCGGCTGGCCCTGGGGCGAGCGCGCCACGTTCAGCGGGCCTTTGACGCGAAAGTGTTCGCCGACATGGTCCAGCACATGCCGTTTCGCCGGGTCGTAGTAGGTGCCGCTGGCCTTGTCCCGCACGAAGGCGTCGTCTTCCCAGCTGTCCCATAACCCGGTCACGACGTGATGAAACTCCCTGGCTCGGCTGTAGCGCTCGGCGTGGCCGAGGTGTTCATCGCGGCCGAAATTCTGCGCTTCAGCGGCGGCATCCGAGGTCACCAGGTTCCAGCCGGCACGGCCTCCAGACAGGTGATCCAGCGAGGCGAATTTGCGCGCTATGTGGTAGGGCTCGTTGTAGGTGGTGGTTGCGGTGGCGATCAGGCCGATGTGGTCCGTCACCGCACTCAACGCCGAGAGCAACGTCAGTGGTTCGAAGTGATCCGAACGTGCCATATGGCTGGCGATTTCACCCGTGGCCGCCGCAATGCTATCCGCCACGAACAGCGCATCGAACCTGGCCGCTTCAGCCACCCGTGCCAAATGCTTGTACTGGGCAAAATCCAGCCCGGCATTGGCCGGCACGTCCGGGTGGCGCCAGGCGGCGACGTGGTGCCCGGTGGCCATGAGAAAGGCGCCGAGTTTCAGTTGACGGCTCATGCTTAGAAATCCTTGCGCAGTTGTACGCCGAAGTAACGTTCGTCGTCACGGGGCACGGCGCGGTAGATGTAGTTGCCGCCGCTGGCCAGCAGCGGTGAGTAGGATTTGTCGGCGAGGTTCTTCGCCAGGAATGCGACGCGCCAGCCATTGCTGTAGTCGGCCAGGGCCACGCTGGCGTTCCAGATGCCGTAGGCGCCTTGTTTGGTGTCGAGGTTCTGGCTGATGTCGTACTGCACTTCGCTCTGCCAGCTGTAGTCGGTGCCCAGCTCGATGTCCAGGCCGTTATCCAGCGGGAGGGTGTAGTCGGCGCGCACGTAGCTTTTCCAGTCCGGGCTGAAGGGCAGCGGCTTGCCATTTACGTTGCAGGTTGCGGCGGCACCGGCCGGGCAGGCGAATTCGTCGATGCGCGCGCGGGTGTAGGCCAGGGCTCCGGACAGCTTGAGTTGCTGGGTGGCCTGCAAGGCGTAATCCAACTCGACGCCTTCGGTGCTCACGCTGCCGGCGTTGATCAGGCGCGTCACCACTTGCCCGGCGACCGTGTCGAAAAAGTTGGCCTGGTAGTTGTCGTAATCGCTGTGGAACACCGCCAGATTGGTGGTCAGGCGGTTGTTCCAGGCGGTGGCCTTGATCCCGGCTTCCCAGGTGTTGGAGGTTTCCGGCTTGAGCGCGTCAGTGTCACGCGGCTGCATATTGAAGAACACGTTGTAGGCCGGGCCTTTGTAGCCGCGCGAATAGGTCAGGTAACTGGTGACGCTATCACTGATGTCGTACTGCACGCCCAGGCGACCGGACCAACCGTCTTCGTCCACGGAACCGGAACTGGACGTGGCCGGCTGAATCCCACTGACCGTGGTGGCCGAAGTGGAGGCGCGGCGGTGATCGTATTTCAGGTCATCGTGGGTGTAGCGCAGGCCGGCGATGCCACGAAACCGCGAGGTGAAGTTCAGCGTGGTCTCGCCGAACACCGCGTAGCTGTCGTTGGTGGTGCTGTAGTCGGCGATGCCGCGGTCGGTACGCGTGGTGGTGGTGAGGGTGCGCTGATAGGTTTCTTCATCCTTGCCGTGCATGTAGAACAGGCCGCCGACATATTCCAGGAACTCACCCTTAGGTGAGGCCAGGCGCAGTTCCTGAGAGTACTGGTTGAACTCAAGCTGGCCTTTGTCGGCGGTACCGGGGAAGGCCGCCGTTACTGTGCCCAGGCGGTCGCCGTCCTGGTATTGGGTGTTGTCCCAACCGCGCCAGGCGGTGATCGACGTCAGGGTGTAGTCGCCGAGGTTCCAGTCCAACTGGGCGGACAGGCCCTTGTTGGTGTCTTCCACATGGCTGCGGGTATCGGTGTTGATGTCGCGGTTGTCGCTGGAGGCTCGCACCGGGCTCAGCGCGTTGGCGAACGCCGGGGTCAGGGATTTGCTGACCACGCCGTTCGGCGCGTCGTCGTGGGACTGCATGTAGTCGGCGATCAGGGTCAGTTTCAGGTCGTCGTTGGGGGTGAATTCCAACTTGCCGCGAATGCCCTTGTGGTTGTAGCCGTTGACCTCCTGGCCATTGTGCTGGTTGTCGACATTACCGTCGTAGCTGCCGAACAGCGTACTGATCGAACCCTTGAGCACATCCGGCACCAGGCTGCCGCCGATGCCGAACCGGGTACGGCTTTCGTTGCCGCTGTAGTACGACTGGTCGATATAGCCATGAGTCTCGGCGGTGGGCGCCTTGCTGGTGATGTTCAGCACACCGGCCGAGGCGTTCTTGCCGAACAGCGTGCCTTGGGGGCCGCGCAGCACCTCGATGCGTTCCAGGTCGAGCAGGTCAAGGGTGGCCTGGCCGGGGCGGGCGTAGACCACGCCGTCGATCACCGTGGCCACCGTCGGCTCGACGCCGGGGGAGGTGGAAATGGTGCCCACGCCGCGCACGAACAGCGAGGTGTCCTTGTTGGAGGCGCCGGTGCGGAAGTTCAGCGACGGCACCTGCTGGGCGATGCTCGCCACGCCGTTGCGGTTGTCGCGCTCCAGCTGTTCGCCATCGAGGACCGAGACGGCCACCGGGACTTTTTGCAGCGATTCTTCGCGGCGCGTGGCGGTGACGGTCACGGATTTGAGTGTCGGCTCCTGCGCGTCGGCCGCAAAGGCATCGGGGGCGGGCAGGGCGGTCAACCCGGCCAGTATCAGGAAAGTGCTGCGTTGGAAGGTGTGCATGCTGTGCCCGCTCGAAAAGATTGCCCTGAACCGCTGCGGTTCTTGCGACCGTCAGCGCCTGTGAAATGTCTTTAGCATTCGCTCGAGCGAGTAGCAGACAACGCGCTTTGTTAGCGCTAACATCGGCATTATTGGTAGGTCTGGTTTAGAACGTCAAATACTGAAAAATTAGTCCTATATTCTTTTTGGTTTTTAACAGGATTATCCCTTGAGCGAAGACAAACCGCGCAAACGCCGTGGCGCCGGGCGTGTCACCTTGAATACCGTGGCCCGCCAGGCCGGGGTGTCGGCGATTACCGTGTCGCGTTACTTCAACCAGCCGGAACAAGTGTCACCCGAACGCCGCGAGCGCATCGCCGAGGTGGTGGCCGAGCTGGGTTACGTGCCCAACCTGGTGGCCGGCGGGCTGGCGTCGGCGCGTGGGCGCATCGTCGCGATGGTGATCCCGAACATCTCGGGGCCGATCTTTGCCAATACCATCCAGGGCTTCAGCGACACCCTCAGCCGGCATGGCTATCAACTGTTGTTGGCGTCGAGTTACTTCAGCGCCGAGCAGGAAGAGAGTGCGGTGCGTGCGTTCCTTGGCTGGTCGCCGGCGGCGCTGGTGCTGACCAGCCGCTTCCACAGCGCGGCGACTGAAAAGATGATCGCCGACGTGGATATCCCGGTGGTAGAAACCTGGGACTACGTGCCCGAACGCGCACCGTTGCAAATCGGGTTTTCCCACTTCGAAGTGGGCGTCACCGCTGCGCGCTATCTGCATGGGCAGGGTTATCGGCGGATTGCTTTCGTGCAGAACAGTGCAGCCGGGGACTTCAGCGCCATGGAGCGGGGTGAGGGTTTCGCCGCGACCTTGACCGCGTTGGGTGTGCAGCCCTGGGTCTTCTCTCCCGACCCAGATCGCGCACCCTTCGAAGCGGGTAAACAGGCCATGGAAGTATTGATGAGCCATGCCACGCCGCCGGATGCGATCTTCTTCGCCAATGACAACCTGGCGGCCGGTGGTTTGCTGGCTGGGCAGCGGGCCGGACTGAAGATCCCCGAGCAGTGCGCAGTGCTCGGTTTCGGCGATTACCCGTTCGCAGAAATGCTGCTGCCGAGCCTGAGTACGATCAAACCACCCGCATTGGAAATAGGTGTATTGGCCGCCACGCGTGTCCTGGAAAGTTTGGGTGTGCTGCCTGTAGAAGATGAAGTAACGCGTTTGAATTTATTGCAGTGCCGTCTGATTGCGCGTGAAAGCGCCTAAGTGGCTAATTGCAACTAGTCGAGTGATGGCTATTAGCTGCTAAGGCTCTGGCGCAAGTGTCTTGGCGCTTATGTTTATTTTATTCCCCTCCTTCCGGAACTAGGTCTATAACTTCCAGTCGATAACCCCGGCTTACTCTATACGGGGTTGTGGCTAACTAATGGCATGTTTCCGTAGTTTCAAATAGCCATACTTTCTCGCAACACTAGATACCTGAACATTATGTCGTCAGCGCCTATCGATGCCTGCCAGATGCAGATCCCGCACCCCGAACAGGTGTGCGCGTGGCTGATGCAGCATGCCGGGCTGAAAACGGTGGACCTGGAGCGCGCCCGACGCTTGTCCACGGACGACCTGCTGAGCCTGCTGACGCGCCTGGGCCTGGTCTCCGAAGTGGAACTGGCGCGCGCCTGGGCCGCATTGCTCGGGGCGCCACTGTTGCTGGCCGAGGCCGCACCGCCGTTGCTCGATCCCTTGCCTGCACTGACCGAACGCTTCATGCGTCACTACCAAGTGGTGCCCATGGGCTGGAGCCAGGGCGGCCTGCGGGTGATGGCGGCCAACCCGGCGCAACTTTATCCGTTCCAGGCCCTGGCCTATGCGTGCCAGGTACCGGTGTGGCTGGCGATCGGCCCGCGCAACGAAGTCGACACCCTGATCGAGCGCTACTACGGCCAGGGCCGTTCGGCGATGGGCACGCTGATCGAGAACCTCGATGAGCAGGGTGGTACCCAGGAAGATATCGAACACCTCAAGGACATGGCCTCCGAAGCGCCGGTGATCCGCCTGGTCAACCTGATCCTGCAGCGCGCCGTGGAACAGCGCGCCTCGGATATCCATATCGAACCCTTCGAAAACCAGCTCAAGGTGCGCTACCGCGTCGACGGCGTGTTGCACGATGCTGAAGCGCCGCCGGCCAGTTCGTCGGCGGCGGTGATTTCGCGGGTGAAGATCATGGCGCGGCTGGACATCGCCGAGCGCAGGCTGCCCCAAGACGGGCGCATCATGCTGCGTATCCAGGGCAAGGAACTCGACCTGCGCGTGTCCACGGTGCCCACCAGTTTCGGCGAGTCGGTGGTGCTGCGCCTGCTGGACCGGCAAACCGTGCAGTTCGACTTCCCGAGCCTGGGCTTCGACGGCCAGCGTCTGGCGACTTTCCTCGACCTGCTGGAACGGCCCCACGGCATTCTGCTGGTCACCGGGCCCACCGGTTCCGGCAAGACCACCACGCTCTACACCGCGCTGTCGCGGCTCAACACCGCCGAGCGCAAGATCATCACCGTGGAAGACCCGGTGGAGTACCAGCTCGAAGGCATCAACCAGATCCAGGTCAAGCCCGCCATCGGCCTGGACTTCGCTGGGGCGCTGCGCTCCATCGTGCGCCAGGACCCGGACGTGATCATGATCGGCGAGATCCGCGACCTGGAAACCTGCCGCATCGCCATTCAATCGTCGCTGACTGGGCACCTGGTGCTTTCCACCCTGCACACCAACAGCGCCTCGGCGAGTATCACGCGGCTGCTGGACATGGGGGTGGAAAGCTACCTGATCGCCTCGACCGTCAGCGGCATTCTCGCCCAGCGCCTGGTGCGGCGCCTGGACCCGGCCAGCCGCGTGGCCTTTGAAGCGCCGCCGGAACTGATCGCAGAGCACGGCCTGGATCGTCTGACCGAACAACGGCCGATCCTGCTCTATCGCGGTGACTATCACGGCCGCAGTGCCCTCACTGAGCTGCTGGTGATGAACGACGAACTGCGCGGCCTGTTGATGCGTCACGCCGATGCCGCCACGTTGGAACAGGCTGCTCGCCGCGCCGGTTTGCGCACCCTGTATGAAGAGGGACTGCGCCAAGCGCTGGCGGGTATTACCTCGTTGGAAGAAGTGCTGCGCGTTACCCGTGGGGACGGCGCGTGAGCCTGTTCAAGTTCCGCGCCCTGGACAGCCACGGTGTGCCGCACAACGGTACGCTGGAAGCCAAGGACCAAGTCGCCGCCGTCGCGGCCTTGCACAAGCGCGGCCTGTTGCTGTTGCAGATTGAAGCTGCCGGCAGCCCCTTGCTGCGCAACCCACGCGGGCAGTTGAAGGGCGCGGCGTTGGTGAGTTTTACCCAGCAACTGGCCACGTTGCTGGGCGCCGGCCAGCCCCTTGAGCGTTCCCTTGGGCTGCTGCTCAGGCAACCCGGCCAACCCCAGGTGCGCGCACTGATTGAGCGCATCCGCGATCACGTCAAGGCGGGTAAACCCCTGTCCGCCGCATTGGAACAAGAGGGCGGCAGCTTCTCACCGTTGTACCTGAGCATGGTGCGTGCCGGTGAAGCCGGTGGCGCGCTGGAAAGTACCCTGCGTCAGCTCAGCGATTACCTGGAACGCAGCGAGCGGCTGCGCGGCGAGGTGATCAATGCGCTGATCTATCCGGCCTTCCTGGTGGTGGGCGTGCTCGGTTCCCTGGCGTTATTGCTGGCGTATGTGGTGCCGCAATTCGTGCCGATCTTCCAGGACCTGGGCGTGCCGATTCCGTTGATCACCGAAGTGATTCTGGCCTTGGGTGAGTTCCTCGGCGCCTATGGCCTGGTGGTGTTGGCCGGGCTGATCGTAGGCGGTGGGGGCTGGGCCGTACGTCTGCGCAATCCAGCATTTCGGGAACAATACGATCGACGCCTGCTCGGCATTCGCGTGGTCGGCCCGTTGCTGCAACGGGTCGAGGCGGCACGCCTGACGCGTACCCTCGGCACGCTGCTCAGCAACGGCGTGGCGTTGCTGCACGCCTTGGTGATCGCGCGGCAAGTCTGCACCAACCGCGCGTTGCAGGCTCAGGTGGCGCATGCGGCGGAATCGGTGAAAGGCGGCGGCACCCTCGCCAGCGCGTTTGGCAGCCAGCCGTTGTTGCCCGAACTGGCCCTGCAAATGATTGAAGTCGGCGAACAGGCCGGCGAACTCGACAGCATGCTGCTCAAGGTGGCCGACATCTTCGACGTCGAAGCCAAGCGCGGCATCGACCGCCTGCTTGCCGCACTCGTGCCGTCCCTGACCGTGGTCATGGCGGTGCTGGTGGCGGTGATCATGTTGGCGATCATGCTGCCGCTGATGAGCCTGACCAGCAATATATGAAGGAGCTTGACCCATGAGAAAACCCCGCCGCCAAAGCGGTTTCACCCTGTTGGAAATGCTCGCGGTAATTGTGCTGCTGGGCATCGTTGCCACCATTGTCGTGCGCCAGGTCGGCGGCAATGTGGACAAGGGCAAGTACGGCGCGGGCAAGGCGCAACTGGCCAGCCTGAGTATGAAGATCGACAGCTACGCCCTTGACGTCGGCGCGCCACCCACCAGCCTGCAACAGCTGGTGGACAGACCCGGCGGCTATGCCAAACCGTCAGACCTCAAGGACCCGTTCGGGCATGCTTTCGGCTATCGCTTCCCCGGCGAGCACGGCGCCTTCGACCTGATCTTCTACGGCCAGGATGGCCAGCCGGGCGGCGAAGGCTATAGTGCCGACCTGGGCAATTGGGAGTAACGCCGCCATGTTCCAGCGCGGCTTTACCCTGCTGGAGATGCTGGTGGTGATCCTGTTGATCAGTCTCGCCGTCAGCTTGCTGGGGCTGGGCGTACGCCAGGGCCTGCAGGCGGCAAAAGAACGCCGCGCGGTAGGGCAGATGGTGGACGCGCTACGCACCACGCGGGCGGGGGCGATTGTCAGCGGGCAGGCGGCGCGCACGTCGTTTGATCTGGCGGACCGCACCTTCCAGGCGCCGGGGCGTGCGTTGCAACGGTGGCCGTCCGAGCTGCAAGTGACGCTGCACACTGCGGAGCAAGTGGGTCCTGGCGTCGAGTTCTATCCCGACGGCAGCTCCACCGGCGGCAATCTTCTATTGGCCAGTGGCACCCGGCGTTGGCGCATCGATATCGGCTGGCTCACCGGCAGCGTGCAATCCAAGGCGCTGCCATGAAGCGGCAAGGCGGTTTCACGCTGCTGGAAATGCTTGCCGCACTGACGCTGATGGCGGTGTGCAGCACGGTGCTGCTGGTTGCCTTCGGCCAAAGCGCGCGCTCGTTGTCCCAGGTGGCCCACAGTGATCGGCTTACCCATGCGGCGCTGACGATTTTCGATCAGGAGGCAGCAGGGCGATTGAGCAACGGCGTCAGCCAGGGCGAACTCGATGGCATCCGCTGGCAACTGACCAGTACCCGACAACAAACCCATATTTTCCGCCTCGACCTGGTTCTCCGTGAGGGCCCGCACCAGGCCCGTTTCAGCACCTTGAAGGCGCGCCTGTGAAGCGCCGCGAGCAGGGCTTTACCTTGCTGGAAATCCTCGTAGTGCTCAGTTTGTTGGGCGTTTTGCTGGTGCTGGTTGGGGGCGCATTGCTGGGTGCCAATCGTGCCGTATCCAAGGCCCAGGCCTATACCGTGAGCCTGGACGAAGTGCGCGCCGCCCAACAGTTTTTACGCACAGCGATCAGCGAGGCGTTACCGCTGGCGGTGGGCGAGGGCGATGGATTTTTTGTCGGCACAGCGCAGCGGCTGGAGTTTGTCTCGACCCTGCCCGGCGTGCTCGGTGGTGGAATCCACCGGTTCAGCCTGCAACAGGTCGAACAGGCGTTGCAGGTCGGGTTTTCTCAACGTGAACCCCAGGTGTTGCTGAACAACCTTGAGGACGTGCAGTTCAGTTATCGCGGCGTGTCTGCGCTGGGTCAGCCCACCGGTTGGCTCAGTGACTGGCCATGGCCCAGGCGTTTGCCTGCGGCCGTGCGCATCGCCGCCAACGTCGACGGCCCGGTGCCCTGGGTGACCCAGGTGATTGCCCTGCGCTTGAACCTGTCCAGTGGGAGCGTGGAAGAGTGAGGCGCCAACGCGGTGCGGCCCTGCTGCTGGTGCTGTGGGGGCTGGCGTTGCTCAGCGTGTTGCTCGGCGGCCTGGCCGGCTGGGTGCAGCTGGAAAGCCGCCAGGCCCTGTGGCTGCGCCAGCACACACAAACCGTGCTGGCGGCCGAAGCCGGTATCGCCCTGGTCATGGCCGACCGTCGCTGGGTGGCCGATGGTCGCGAGATCCCCCTGACGTTTGATGATGCCCAACTGCACGTCAGCCTGCGCAGTGAGCGCGGCAAGCTCTACCTGGTCAACGCCGAGGCGCAGGATTTCACCCGCCTGGCCCTGGCCTGCGGCGCCACTACAGCCCAGGCGACGCAACTGTCCAAGGCCCTCCGGACGCGCCGGCAACAAGGCCTGGCGCCGTTCCGGGTGCTGGAAGAAGTACGCCAACTGCCCGGCATGACCCAAACCCTCTACAGCCAATTGCTGCCCGAGATCACCTTGTGGAGCGATCTGGATCGCCCCGATCCCGCCTTCGCCAGCCCGCTGATGCGCAAGGCACTGAATCTTCCGCCCCAGAACGCCGAAGGTGCCGATCCGGGCGAAGTACTCGTCGTCGACAGCCGCGCCGAGCGCCCTGGCGGTTATCAGGCGCGGCTGCAAGTCACCGTTTTATTGAGCCCATCGGAGGACAGCGCACAGCCCTATCGGGTGTTGCGTTGGCAAGAATGAATCGACTGGAACCCATCGCCCGGCACTGGCGCGGCAGCCTGCTGCAACAGGGTTGGCGCTTGTGGCTTGCGGAGCTGCGCGCCTGTGTGCCGAGCTGGCTGGCACGACCAGAACCGCCGGAGCAGATCCATCACTGGCCGTTGGCGGCGCCGGTCGTGGCGGGCAGTACGCGCCAGGTGTTGATGCTCGGCGCGGATGACGTATTGCTGCAACACGTGCAACTGCCTTTGGCCGCCGCGCGTAACCTCAACGCGGTGGTCGGTTATGAGCTGGACCGCTACACCCCGTTCGAGGCCGACCAACTCTACTTCGTCGCACGCCAGGAACGGCGCACGTCCACCCACCTTGAGGTCACGCTGGTGGCGATCCTGCGCGAACGCCTGGACCCGATCCTCACCGACTGCGCCGCCCTCGGCCTGCATCCCCATCGCGTGGATGCGGCCAACCTCGGCATCGACCTGCTGCCCCCGCCGCTGCGCCCGCGCCAACGTCCGCCGGGCATGGGTTTGCAACGCAGCCTACCGTGGTTGTGCGGGGCCTTGCTGATCGCGGCGATGCTGCTGTGGCTCAACGACCGTCAACGTGTCATCGACGCCATGCATGCCAGTGTCCAGCAACAGAAAGACGAGGTCGCCGAGGTGCATGCCCTGCGCCAGCAACTGCTCAATACCCGTGGCGCCGCGCAGTACCTTACCCGGCGCAAACTGGCGCAACCGCCCCTGGCCGCGTTGCTCAATGACCTGACCACTTGCCTGCCCGCCGACACTTGGCTGGATCAGCTGGACGTCAAGGACGGCGAGATTTCCCTCTCCGGCCAAAGCGCCAAGGCCAGCGCATTGATCACTCGTATCAAAGGTTGCCGCAGCCTGGAAAACGCCCAGTTCGAAGGGGTGATCCAACCCGATGCCCGCACCGGCAAGGACCAGTTTGCCTTGCGCGCCCACCTACGCCAGGAGGCCGCCGATGCGCCGACCCCTCACACCCCGTGAACGCCGCGGCACTGCCTTGCTGGTGTTGGCGTTGGTGCTCGGCACGGCCTATTGGCTGCTGGTCGACAGCTGGTTCGCCGGCCCGCTGCGCGACATGGGCGAACAGGCCGAACAGTTGCGCGAGCAACAGCAACGCTATGCCAGCGTGTTGCGTCAACGTGATGCGCTGCGCCAACAGCTTGAGCAGGCCCGCCAGGACCCGGCCAGCAGCACCAGCCTGTTGCCGGGGGATGACCCCGACGTGGTGGCCGCCGACCTGATGCAGCGCCTTGCCGACCTGATCAACAGCCACGCCAACCTCGGCGGCGGTTGCAGCCTGACCCAGCGCAAGCCCATCACGCCGGAGCAGGACGACGGCGAGCCGTATCGCCAGGTCAAGGTCAGCCTGACCCTCGACTGCGCCATCGAACCCCTGGAAGCGCTGTTGCATGAGCTGGAGTATCAGCCGCCGTTCTTGTTCGTGGATGAACTGCGCATCCGCCGCAGCCAACAGGCGCCGGCCAATGGCGGTGCAGGCAAGCTGGTGGTGCATCTATTGGTACGCGGTTACCTGCAACCGGCGCGGGTGACCCCATGATCAGCAAGTTACGCCCCTTGGAGTGGGGCCTGCTCGGCTTGTCGGGATTGCTGGGCGTGTTGATGGCGGTGATCCTCAGCAGCATCGGTGATGAGCCGCAATGGCTGCCTGACGCGCCCACGCGCGCCCATCCCACCGCCCAGGTGCAGGTCGCGCCGAGCGTCCCGCTGGAACACCTCGCCGCCACATGGCAGGCGCCGTTGTTCAGCCCGGATCGCAGCCCGGATCGCGTCGTGGGCAAAGCCCAGGTCACCAGCCTGGCCAACCTGACCCTCAGCGGCATCATGATCACCGGCAATCTGCAAATGGCCATGCTCAAGCAAGCCGACGGCCGCGCCCTGACGGTCCGCCTCGGCCAGGCCTTGCCCAACGGCTGGCGCCTGGACCACCTGACCCCGCAATCCGCCCGATTCAGCCTGGACGGCCGCACGCAAACCTTGAGCTTCTACGCCAAGCGCCTACCACCGCCGTCCACCCGGCCCCCCATTACTTTGCCCCGCGAGCCTCTCCCTTGATCGACATGCGCACCTCAACGTTTTGCCTGGCGACCGCTCTTGTCCTGAGTGGTTGTGGATCCTTCCCCGACCGCCTCGATCCGGACGACGATCTGCTGCACGAAGCCCTGCAAGGCACCGGCTCGCAACGCCCGCCGACCGAGCAAACCGCGCCGGAAAGCCCACCGCCTGCGGTTAAAACGCCAACGCAGCGCCAACTGATCCGTGGCAACCAGCAGTTCGTGCGCGCGCCGGCAGCGCAGCCGGTGGCCAAAGAGGAGGGCGGCGATATCGTCTTCAACTTCGCCGACCAACCCATCGAGGCAGTGATCAACAGCGTAATGGGCGACCTGCTGCACGAAAACTACAGCATCACCCAGGGCGTAAAAGGCAACGTGAGCTTTTCCACCTCCAAGCCGGTGGACAAACAACAGGCGCTGTCGATCCTCGAAACCCTGCTGTCCTGGACCGACAACGCCATGATCAAACAGGGTGATCGCTACGTGATCCTGCCCGCCAGCCAGGCGGTGGCGGGCAAGCTGGTGCCGCAGATGAGCGTGGCGCAACCGTCCAGTGGCCTGTCGGCGCGGTTGTTTCCGCTGCGCTACATCTCTGCCACCGAGATGCAGAAACTGCTCAAGCCCTTCGCCCGCGAGAATGCGTTCTTGCTGGTGGACCCGGCGCGCAATGTGTTGAGCCTGGCTGGCACTCCGGATGAGCTGGCCAACTACCAGGACACCATCGACACCTTTGATGTGGACTGGCTCAAGGGCATGTCGGTGGGCGTCTTCGGCCTGCAACGGGCTTCGGTGGCTGAGTTGATGCCCCAGCTGCAAAGCCTGTTCGGTCCTGACAGCGGCATGCCCCTGGCCGGCATGCTGCGTTTTTTGCCGATTGAGCGGACCAACTCGGTGGTGGCGATTTCTTCCCAGCCGCAGTACCTCAGCGAAGTGGGCGACTGGATCCGTACCATCGACGAGGGCGGCGGCAACGAGCCGCAGATGTATGTCTACGATGTGCGCAACATGAAGGCCGCCGACCTGGCCAAATACCTGCGGCAGATCTACGGCACCGGCGCGATCAAGGACGACACACCGGCGAAGGTCGCGCCTGGCCTGCGCACGACGACCCTGTCATCACTCAATACCGGCGGGTTGCAGAACAACCCACCTGCCGCCGAAGCGCCGGAGCCGGAAGAGAAGGAAGTCGCCCCCACCAACGCCCTCGAAGCTGGCACCCGCATCACCGCGCAAAAGAGCAGCAACCAGTTGCTGGTGCGCACCCGTCCGGCACAGTGGAAAGAGATCGAAGCGGCGATAAAACGCCTCGACAACCCGCCGCTGCAAGTGCAGATCGAGACGCGGATTCTTGAGGTCAAGCTCACCGGTGAGCTGGACTTGGGCGTGCAGTGGTACCTGGGGCGCCTGGCGGGCAACTCCTCCAGCACTACCGTGGCCAATGCCTCCGGCAGCCAGGGCGCGCTGGGCGGTGGTGGGGCGGGGCTGGGGGCGACGGATTCGTTGTTCTACTCGTTTGTCAGTTCGAATTTGCAGGTGGCGTTGCATGCGCTGGAAACCAATGGCCGCACCCAGGTGCTGTCGGCGCCGTCGCTTGTGGTGATGAACAACCAGCCGGCGCAGATTCAGGTGGGGGACAACATTCCGATCAACCAGACCACCGTGAATACCGGGGATGCGGACACCACCTTGAGCAGTGTCGAGTATGTGCAGACCGGGGTGATTCTGGATGTGGTGCCGCGGATCAATCCGGGTGGGTTGGTGTACATGGATATTCAGCAGCAGGTCAGTGATGCCGAGAGTCAGAGTGCCAATAGCGACACGCCGGTGAACCCGCGCATTTCGACGCGTTCGGTGTCGACGCAGGTGGCGGTGCAGAGTGGGCAGACGGTGTTGCTGGGGGGGTTGATCAAGCAAGACAACGGGGAGAGTGTGAGTGCGGTGCCGTATCTGGGTCGGGTGCCGGGGTTGCGGTGGTTGTTTGGGAGTACCAGTAAGTCGAAGGATCGGACGGAGTTGATTGTTTTGATTACGCCTAAGGTGATTACCAGTAGTGGGCAGGCGCGGCAGGTGACGGATGATTATCGGCAGCAGATGCAACTGTTGCGGCCTGGTAGATAGGTGTACATATCCGTTATTTAAGTAACGGCCGCCTATGGTTCCGCTCTTACAGCGGGTCACTTTTGGAAGGACCCAAAAGTAACCAAAAGGTCCTCGCCCCAACACTCGGCACCTCGCTTAGGCTCGGTGTGCCCGAACGAAGGCTTGAATCCGTGGGCCGCCGCGATGGGCCATCCTTGGCCCAGCGCGGCTAACCCGGCGTCCTGCCGGGTTACCCACGGATTCAAGCCTGCGTTCGGCCAGCGTGTTTGACGGGGCGCCTCAGATCAAAAGCAAAAGCGCGGCGGCCTGGTAGCCGACCGGTTTCTGGAAGCTGGTCTCGGTTCAACTGTGGGAGCAACTGTCTTGGCAGCTTTCAAAAAGCAATCTGCGGCCCCCCAAATCACTGTCGGATTACGGGCATACCGAGCCTAGGCGAGGTACCGAGTGTTGGGGCGAAGCGTTTTTGGTTACTTTTGGCGCTCTTCCAAAAGTGACCCGCTGTAAGAGCGGAACCATAAGCGGCCGTTACCGCAGCAACGGATATGTACTCTCGGTCAGTTGCAAAAAAAACATTACCAATACGAATAAATCATCAAGAAAATAATGAAATCCAAGAATATTAGCTTATGCCCAAATAGCATTATATTTTTAAAATCCATTCCGTTATGTTTGAACTCAACAGCCTACCCCTGACCTCGGATGGTACCAATCTAGATTCGGATTCTGCGCTGCCACCCCGCAGCAGAATCGTTGGAAGGGAGTTCAACGTATGTTGCCAATTCAAACCTCGCCCCACACCTAGCTTCCCAAATCGCCCCGACACCCCAGAAAAAAACCGAGCACCGCGCCCGCCCGCGTGACTGCCCGACTCCGCGATTTGGAAACGCAGGAATACCTATGAAGCGAGCCCTACAACCCACCGCCGCACTGGCCCTGGCCATCCTGGCCAACACCGCCCAAGCCCAGGACGACAGCACCCTGTCCACCGTCGTGGTCACCGGCAACCGCGGCGCCGAACAACGCACCGTCACCAGCAGCCCGGTGCCGATCGATGTGGTCAGCGCCAAGCAATTGCAGAACACCGGCAAGCCCGGCCTCATGGAAGCCCTGAGCGCCGTGATCCCATCGCTGACCCTGCCGGAAAAAACCGGCTGGGACGCCAGTGGTATCGCCCGCGCCCCGAACCTGCGGGGCCTGAGCGCCGCCGAAGTGCTGGTGCTGGTCAATGGCAAGCGCCGTCACACCGCGGCCACCCTGAATATCAATGGCATCAATACCGGTGCGGCCCCGGCCGACCTGGACCTGATCCCCATCAGCGCCATCGACCACGTGGAAGTCTTGCGCGACGGCGCCGCCGCGCAATATGGCTCCGACGCTATCGCCGGGGTGATCAACGTGATCCTCAAGGCCGACACCAGCGGCACTTCGGTGACCAACGTCGGCCAGGGGTATGACGGCAAGAAACAGACCGTGCAACAAAGCCTCAACAAGGGGTTCGAGATCGGCAACGGCGGCATTGTCCAACTGGCCCTGGACGCCCGCAGCCAGAACGACGACAACAAGGCCAGCGCCAACGGCTACACCTACGCGCAAGCCTACGAGCAAGCCGGACGCTCGACGTATGGCGGCTACGGCACGCCCAAGACCAACCTGCTGACCCTGGGCTACAACGCCGAGCTGCCGATCGACGACAGCTTCAGCCTGTACTCCTTCACCACCTATTCACGCCGCAAGGCCGAGCAGGGCCAGAACTTCCGTCTGCCGACCATCACTAACACCATCACCACCGGGCCGAACGGTTACCCCGGTGGCTACACGCCGACCTGGTTCATTGATGAAGACGATTTCCAGGCCGCATTCGGCGGTAAAGGCACGGTAGGCGAGTGGGACTGGGACTTGTCCACCACCTATGGGCGCAACGACGCGGAGCAGGGCACCACCCACAACCAGAACCCATCGCTGGGCGAGGCCACGCCGAATCACTTCACCTCTGGCACCTGGATTTCCACCGAGCTGACCACCAACCTCGACTTCAAGCGCGGCTTCGATATCGGCCTGCAAAAGCCGTTGGACCTGAGCGTCGGTTTCGAACATCGGCGCGACACCTACGAGGTGCAGGCCGGCGACTATGAGTCCTATGCCAATGGCGGCTACTGCGTGGCGCCGGGCAATTGCGCGTCGTCGGGCGCGCAGGTCACCAACGGCATTTCGCCGGATGAAGAAAGCAGCGCGTCGCGCAACAGCCTGGCCAGTTATGTCGATGTGGGCTTCAACCCAGTGCCGGACTGGTACGTCGGCACGGCGTTTCGCTATGAGCACTACAACCAGGGCGTCGGCGCCACCCGCAGCGGCAAGTTGACGACCCGCTATGACTTCAACCCGCAATTCGCCGTGCGCGCCACGGTGAGCAACGGCTTCCGCGCGCCGTCTTTGGCCAACAGCCTGTTCAGCGCGCGGTCGACCACCTATGGCGTGGTCGACGGTGTGTACCAGTCGATCAACTACGGCGTGCTGCCCGTAGGCTCTGCCGCCGCACAAGCCCTCGGCGCCCAGGAGTTGAAGCCGGAGCGCTCAACCAACTTCAGCCTCGGTTTCACCCTCACGCCCACCGACCGCCTGAGCTTCACCGCCGATGCCTACGTGATCAACCTGCGTGACCGCATCACCCTCACCGGCACCTTGCTCGGCCCCGAGATCACCCAGGTATTGCAGAACAACGGCATCAACTCCACCTCCGGCGGCCAGTACTTCATCAACGGCGCCGACACCCGCACCAAAGGCCTGGACCTGGTCAGCAACTACAGCCAGGACCTCGGCCAATACGGCGCGGTGAAGTGGACCGCTGCGTTCAACTGGAACCAGACGCGGATCCTCAACTACAAGGAATCCACCAACATCCTGGGCACCTCCTACGAGTTGATGAACCGCGAGGCGCGCAACCTGATCACCGGCGTGCAGCCCAGCACCAAGCTGATCCTCGGTGGCGACTGGAGCATCGACCGCTTCAACGTGAACCTGGCCCTGACCCGCTACGGCTCCTACAAAGAGGTCAACTCGTCGGCCAATCGCGACCTGGACCGTATCTACGCCGCCAAATGGATCACCGACCTCGACCTTGGCTACAACCTCACCAAAGACCTGAACATCGCTGTCGGCGCCAAGAACCTGTTCGACATCTACCCCAAGAAACAAGGGGTGCCGAGCAGCACCATGGTCCGCAGCTACGGCGTCTATTCGCCCTACGGTTTTACCGGCGGGTACTACTACACCCGCTTGACCTATGCCTTCTGAGGCCGAGGAATTCACCATGCCCATCGTCGCCAAACCCTATGACCTGATTGACTCGCCCAGCCCGGTGCGCCAGGCCCGTGTCTCCACGCCGATCAAGGCCCTGCACGTGGTGCCCGCGCGGCACCCCTGGCGCTGGGCCGGGTCGATCTTCGCGGCGCTGGTGCTGCTGGCCATCGTGCATTCCCTGGCCACCAACCCGCGCTGGGAATGGGGTGTGTTCGGCCAGTGGTTCTTCTCGCCGTCGGTGCTGCGTGGGCTGGGGCAGACGCTGTTGCTGACGCTGCTCAGCACGGTGTTCAGCATCATTCTCGGTACCGCGCTGGCGTTGGCGCGGTTGTCGGGCTCACCGCTGTTGGCGGCGTTGGCCTGGGGCTATATCTGGTTCTTCCGCTCGATGCCGGCGCTGCTGGTGCTGATCATCCTGTACAACTTTGCCTACCTGTATGACCACATCGTGCTCGGCGTGCCGTTCACCTCAGTGGTCTTCGCCGAGTGGTCCACCGTGGACGTGCTCAGCCAGTTCACCGTGGCGGTGCTGGGCTTGAGCCTGATGCAGGCGGCGTACGCGGCGGAGATCATTCGCGGCGGGCTGATCGGTGTCGACGCCGGCCAGCATGAAGCCGCTGCGGCGTTGGGTTTACCGGCCTCGCGGCGGATCTTTCGGATCATCCTGCCCCAGGCGCTGCGTTCGATCCTGCCGTCGGGTTTCAATGAAATCATCGGCCTGGTCAAGGGTACCTCGATTGTCTACGTGCTGGCCTTGCCGGAGCTGTTCTACACCGTGCAGGTCATCTACAACCGCACCCAGGCGGTGATCCCGCTGCTCATCGTGGCGACGGTCTGGTACTTGATCATCACCACTGTGCTGACCAGCGCGCAGTACTACGTCGAGCGCCATTTTGCCCGTGGCACGGCACGGGTGCTGCCGCCCACGCCGTTGCAACGCATACGCCGCTGGCTCAAGGAGAAAACCCATGAGTGAAGCTCGCGCCGGTCGCATCCAGATCCAGGGCGTGGGCAAGCGCTTTGGCAACCAACAGGTGTTGAAAGACATCGACCTGACCATCGACCCCGGCAAGGTCACGGTGATCCTCGGGCCGTCCGGCTCGGGCAAGTCCACCTTGCTGCGCACCATCAACCACCTGGAGAAGATCGACAGCGGGCATATCACCATTGACGGTGAATACGTTGGCTATCGCCGCAAGGGGGACCTGCTCTACGAGCTGAAAGAACGCGAGATTCTCAAGCGCCGCATCGACGTGGGTTTTGTGTTCCAGAACTTCAACCTGTTCCCGCACCTCACCGCCTGGGAGAACGTCGCCGAGGCGCCCCTGGCCCACAAACGCTGGAACAAGTCCGAAGCCCAGACCAAGGCGGCCGAGCTGCTGGCCAAGGTCGGCCTGGCGGACAAGGTCGATGCCTACCCGCGCCAGCTCTCCGGCGGCCAGCAACAGCGTGTCGCCATCGCCCGCGCTTTGGCGCTCGACCCCAAAGTGCTGCTGTTCGATGAACCCACCTCAGCCCTCGATCCGGAGCTGGTGGGCGAAGTGCTCGACGTAATCAAGGGCCTGACCCAACTGGGCGTGACCCTGGTGATCGTCACCCACGAAATCGGCTTTGCCCGTGAAGTGGCCGACCACGTGGTGTTCCTCTGCGACGGCCAGTTGATCGAAGAAGGCCCGCCTGAACAGATTTTCCGCCAACCCCGACATCCCCGCACTGTGGCCTTTCTCGGCAAGGTGCTTTAGTTCAAGGAGTGACTGTCCATGCTTATCTCTACCGCTCGTATCGCCCTGTTGACGCTGGCCGTCAGCACTGCGCAAAGCGCATTCGCCGTGCAACAGGTCGACCTCAGCCCCGACCGCCCGCGCATTCATGTACCGCGTAACGAAGCGGCCATCGCGCAGATCCCACCGGGCTTCAAGTTCGCCCAGCCGGGCAAGTTCACCGTGGCCGTGTCCGGTGTGGCCGGACCGCCCCTGGCGCTGCTGGCCAATGACGACAAGACCACCATCGGCAGCGAGGCCGATACAGCGCAGTTGGTCGCTGACAGCCTGGGCCTGCAACTCAACGTGGTGCAGACCAGCTGGGAAGACTGGCCCCTGGGCGTCAGCTCGGGCAAGTACGACGCGGTGATCAGCAACGTCACGGTGACCGAGGCGCGCAAGAAGCGTTTCGACTTCGCGACTTATCGCCAGGACGTGCTCGGGTTCTATGTGAAGAGCACTAGCAAGATCAGCGCGATCAAGCAGGCCGAGGACATTGCCGGGCTGAAGATCATCGTCGGCTCCGGCACCAACCAGGAAAAGGTCCTTCTGGCCTGGAACGACGCGAATGAAAAAGCCGGCCTCAAGCCGGCGCTGTTGCAGTACTTCGACGACCAGGCCGCCGCGCAACTGGCGGTGCAATCCGGGCGCAGCGATGCGCTGTTCGGGCCCAACTCGGTGTACGCCTATTCGGCGGCAATCACCGGCGGCATCAAGCTTGTCGGCACGGTCAATGGTGGCTGGCCTTTGAAAGCGGATATCGCGGTGACCACGCGCAAGGACAACGGCCTGGTCAAGCCGATCCACACCGCCCTGGAAGGCGCGATTGCCGGCGGTCAATACGAACAGGTGCTGCAACGCTGGGGCCTGGATATCGAGCGCGTCGACACGTCGCTGATCAACCCACCGGGCCTGCCGGATTAAGGAGCATCGAACATGGGACTGACACGACGTGAAGCGCTGTCGAGCATTGCTGCGGTAGGCGGCGAACAGGCCGTCAAGGAGGCACTGGCGGCATTGGGGCTGGGCCCGTCGTCACACCGCCGCCCGCAACCGCTGAAACTCAAGGCGGGCCTGGGGCAGGGCACCCGCGTGCTGGTGTTGGGTGCTGGCATCGCGGGGCTGGTGACGGCCCTGGAACTGACCCGCGCCGGGTTCGAGGTACAAGTGCTAGAGGCGCGTGACCGTGTGGGTGGCCGCACTTGGACCATTCGCAATGGCGATCGTGTGGATTACAAGGACGGCCGCACGCAAACCGCAACGTTCGAACAGGGGCACTACTTCAACGCCGGGCCGGCGCGGATTCCCAGCCAGCACCGCACCATTCTCGACTATTGCAGCGAGTTGGGCGTGCCGCTGGAAGTGCTGGTCAACAGCAGCCATGGTGCCCAAGTGCGGCCGGATGTGAGCAAGCCGGCTTTCACGGTGGGCCAGGCGATCAACGATGCACGGGGGCAGGTGTCCGGGTTGCTGGCCAAGGCGGTGCAGCGCGATGCCCTCGATGATGTGTTGAGCGCTGAGGAGCGCACGCGGCTGTTGGCGTTCTTGCAGGTGTATGGCGACCTGTCACAGGCGCTGGCCTTCGAGGGTACGATCCGTTCGGGGCACCTGGAGTCGCCTGCGCATCCGGGCGCGTTGCCCGCCAGTCGTCGCCCATTATCACTCGATCAACTGCTGCACCCGGAACTGTGGGGCGCGTTGCTGCACACGGAATTCCCGGAGTTCTCCGCCACTATGTTCCAACCGGTCGGTGGTATGGACCGCATCACGGATGCCTTCTACCAGCGTGTTCGGGGCCACGTGCAACTGGGCGCCCAGGTGCGGCAGATCCGTCAGTTGGAAGACGGCGTAGCGGTGACGTATCACGACAAGCTCAGCGGTCGCGAACAGGTGGTGCGCGCCGATTACCTGATCTCGACCCTGCCGCTGCCGCTGCTGGCCAAGCTCGACACCGACTTCAGCGACCCGATCAAGGCGGCCTTGCTCAGCACCCGCAGCGACCAGGCAACCAAAGTGGCGTGGCAGTCGCCGCGATTCTGGGAAACCGACTACCGCACCTACGGCGGCCTGTCGTGGATCGAACACCCGGCACGCCTGCTGTGGTACCCGAGCAATGACCTCAATACCCGCGAAGGCTTGCTGGTGGCGGGCTATGTGACCGGCGAGGGCGCCGACGTATTTGGTGCGCAACCGTTCGACCAGCAGTACGCCACCTCGAAAGAAGCTGTGGAACTGCTGCATCCCGGCTATTCCAAACACCTGCGCAATCCGCTGGCGGTGTCCTGGGAACAGATCCCCTACAGCGAAGGCCCGTGGCTGCAACGCGAACACTTCCCGGCCGACGCCAGCGCCTTGCTCGAAGCCGGCCACGACCGTGTGTATTTCGCCGGCGACGGCCTGGTGCAAAGCGGCGTAGGCATCTGGCAGGAGTCGGCGGCCAACTCGGCGCGCCATGTGGTCGGGCAACTGGCCGAGCGGGTTATCCAGCAACAGCACAGCGCGGCAATTGCCGCGTCATAAGGAGATTCATCATGAGCGACAGCATTCAACGCACCGGCGTCGGCGATTTTCCGATCTCGCAGACCGTCACCGTACCGGCTTCTGCCAGCCTGATTTTTGTCAGCGGCACTTTGCCCGACCTGCACGACGCCAATGCCCCAGCGGGCACTCCAGCGGCCTATGGCAATACTGAAGTGCAGACGGTGTCGGTGTTCAACAAACTGCGCAAGATCCTGCGCCAGCAAGACCTTGACCTGGGCGATATCGTGCAGTTGCGGGTGTTCCTGGTAGGGGCCGAAGAGACGGGCGGCAAGCTGGATTTCGCTGGCTTGCAGGCGGGCTATACGCAGTTCTTTGGCACCCCTGAGCAGCCGAACAAACCGGCGCGTACGGCGTTGCAAGTGGTGGCGCTGCCGTTACCCGGCGCGTTGATTGAAGTGGAGGCGGTCGCTGCGCGTACGGCGTAGGACTTGCTCTTGCTCTGAGAAAAATCCCACAACTAGGTGGGATTTTTCATTCTTCCAGCCCGTATTTTTCCTCCTAGGATGGCGCGATCGCTTGAACACAAGCGATACGGCGGGGCCGCTCCCATCGCCCGGCAGCCGTAAGAACATGCTTAGGAGTCAACACATGAAGATGACCAGTGTGAGCCAACGCCTGCGCCGCTCGGCCTGGGCCGTGATTGTCGCCGGGGTACTGGCAGGCTGTGCCACGCCGCAGCCGCCAGCGGTAAAGATCTCCCTGGCCCGTGATGCGGTGGGGCGCGCCTTGGCGGCGCAAGCGACCCAGTTCGCACCGCTGGAAATGAAAACCGCCCAGGACAAGCTGGCGCGCATGGACCAGGCCATCGGTGAAATGAAGTACGTCGAGGTGGACGCCCTGGCCGACCAGATCGAAGCCGACGCCAGCCTGGCCGAAGCCAAGGCCAATGCCGTGCGTAAACAACAGGTCTTGAAGCAGGCGCGAGAGGGCATTCAGGTGCTCAAGCAGGAAATGCTCAACGCCCCCGCGACTACCCACTGAGGATCCAGCCATGCGTGCCATTTTTTTCATCCCTGTGCTTTCGGCCCTGAGCCTGGCGTTTGCCGGTTGCGCCACGCCGCCGGAAAACCCGCAATTGCTGCAAGCGCGCAGCCAGTTCTCCAGCCTGCAACAGAAGCCGGAATCCAACACCCTGGCGGCGGTTGAAACCCGTATCGCTTCCAACGCGCTGGACCGCGCCAACCAGGTGTCGTTGCACGACCGTACCGACCCACAGCTCGACCAGCTCGCCTACCTCGCCACGCAAAAAATCGCCCTGGCCGAGCAGACCATCGTCGGCCGCAAGACCGATGCCCAGCTCGACAACATCGCGGTCGACCGTACCCAGGTGCAGCTCGACGTGCGCACCGCGCAGCTCAAGGCCTTGCAGGCGATGAAAGCCCAGCCGACCGAGCGTGGCCAGGTCATCACCTTTGGCGACGTGCTGTTCGATACCGGCAAGGCCGATTTGAAGGCAGGCAGCCAGCGGGACTTCCAGGGGCTGGCGAACTTCCTGGTGCAGAACCCGGAGCGTCAGGTGCGGGTAGAGGGTTTCACTGACAGCGTGGGGGGCGATGCCTACAACCAGAGCCTGTCCGAGCGCCGTGCCCAAGCGGTCGCGCGTGGTTTGCAACGGCTCGGTGTGGGGATCGAGCGGATTGCCGTCATTGGCTACGGCAAGCAGTTCCCGGTCGCCGATAACCAGAGCGCACAGTCACGCCAGTTGAATCGCCGTGTGGAAGTGATCGTGTCCAACGACGCTTCGGCGGTCAGCGCACGTCGCTGAGCCTGACAGATCGTTATGCAGTAATCGGATAACGGTGTTTGTTAGAGATCATTAATTTTAATAATTAGCATAGATCTACAAAGCCTTTCACAAGCCCTGCCTACGGGCATTAAGGTCATTCTCCACAGGCCACCGCGGCCATCCACGGAGGAATACCTTGATGCCCACCTCACCTCGGCAACTTAAATTCGGCGCTATTCTCACTGGCGTCGGCACCGCACAAAACGAATGGCTGCACCCGCAGATCCCCGGCGATGCCAGTGTGGATATCGACTGGTACCGCGCCCAGGCACAGCAGGCCGAAGCGGCTAAGTTCGACCTGGTGTTCATCGTCGACAGCCCCTACATCACGCCGGATTCCGCGCCGCATTTTCTCAACCGCCTGGAACCCTTGACGCTGCTCTCGGCCATCGCCGGGGCGACCTCGAAAATCGGCCTGGTGGCGACGCTTACGACGTCCTATACCGAACCCTTTAACGTGGCGCGGCAGTTTGCATCCCTGGACCACATCAGCGGCGGTCGTGCCGGTTGGAACGTGGTCACCACCGGCTTGGAAGGTGCGGCGGGAAACTTTGGCCGCGAGCAACATATCGACCACACCGAGCGCTATCGCCGTGCGGCCGAACACCTGGACGTGGTGCAGGGGCTGTGGGATTCCTATGAAGACGACGCCTTTGTGCGCGACAAGCAAGCCAAGGTGTTCCTCGACCCGCAGCGCCAACACCGCCTCGATCACCACGGCGAGTTTTTCTCGGTCACCGGGCCACTCAATATTGCCCGTTCGGCCCAGGGTCAACCGGTGATTTTCCAGGCGGGTATCTCCGAATCCGGGCGCAGCCTGGCGGCGAATTATGCCGAAGGGATTTTCGCTGGCGTGGGCAATTTCGAAGATGCCCAGGCGTACTACAGCGACATCAAAAAGCGTACCGCCGCCGCTGGGCGTAACCCTGACCACGTCACCATCCTGCCGGGTATTTCGCCGATCATTGCGGATACCGATGAACAGGCGCAGGCCATTGATCGCGAGCGCAATGGCGAGCTGGATCTTGGCAAGGCGCTGGTGCAGTTGGGGCGGCCGTTCAACTATCACGACTTTAGCCAGTACCCACTGGATGAGCCGTTTCCGGAGTTGGGCGACTTGGGGAGTAACGGGTATCGCGGTCATGCGGAGAACATCAAGCAGGTTGCTCGTGAACAGGGGCTGACGTTGCGCCAGGCGGCGTTGCGCTTTGCCAAGCCGTTTTCCAGTTTCGTCGGCTCGCCCAAGACCGTGGCGGATGAGATTGAGCGTTGGTTTGTGGAGGGTGCGGTGGATGGGTTCAATATCCACGTGGGCGCGCCGGAGGATTTTGCGCGGTTTACCGATCAGGTATTGCCGTTGTTGCGGGAGCGGGGGTTGTTTCGCAGTGAGTACAGTCACAGCACGTTGCGGGGGCATTTGGGGTTGCCGGTGCCGGTGAATCGGTATGCGGTGGGGCGGGTGGCTTAGGGGTGGTGGTGGTGGTGGTGGTGTACATATCCATTGCTGCGGTAATGGCGGCTAAGGGTTCCGCCCTTACGGCGGGTCACTTTTGGCAAAC